>JBKKAE010000001.1:0-6666 GCA_046714835.1 Actinomycetota bacterium
TCGGCATGCTGCCGCTGATGGAAGCGAACGGAGGCGCGATCGTGTCTCTCGATTTCGACGCGAGGGTCGCGTGGCCCATCTATGACTGGATGGGTGTGGCGAAGGCGGGTCTCGAATCCGTCACGCGTTATCTGGCCAGGGATCTCGGTCCGAAGAAGATCAGGGTGAACACGGTCTCGGCGGGGCCTATGAAAACGATGGCCGGGAAGGGTATCCCGGGCTTCGACACGATCGCGGGGAGCTGGGCGGATCGGGCACCTCTCGGCTGGGACACGACCGACCCTCGGCCGGTCGCCGGCGCGGTCGCGTTCCTCCTGTCGGATCTGTCGGCGGGCATCACCGGCGAGCTGCTCCACGTCGACGGCGGCTTCCACGCGATGGGCACCGAGCCCGGCGAGCCCGCGTCCGATGGCGACTGAAACAGTCTCCTCCGAGCGGCGCCTCACGAGCTTCAGTCACGGCGCCGGGTGCGGCTGCAAGCTCGGCCCGGACGATCTGCTCACGGTTCTCCGCGGCGTGAAGCTGCCGCCGGTGTCGTCGGACGTGCTCGTCGCGGCCGACACCGGAGACGACGCGGCCGTGTACCGCCTGCCGTCGGGAGAGGGTCTGATCGCGACGCTCGACTTCTTCACGCCGATCGTCGACGACCCGTACGACTGGGGGAGGATCGCAGCCACGAACGCGCTGTCGGACGTCTATGCGATGGGGGGGCGGCCGCTCCTCGCGCTCAACATCGTGAACTGGCCCGTGGACGATCTTCCTCTCGAGATGCTCGCGCGGGTTCTCCAGGGCGGGGTGGACGTCGCGGCCGCGGCGGGCGTGGTCGTCGCCGGAGGTCACTCGATCACCGACCCCGAGCCGAAGTACGGGATGGTGGCGATCGGCCTCGTGGCGCCCGATGAGGTCGTGCGCAACTCGACGGCCCCCGCCGGCGCGGCTCTCTACCTCACGAAACCACTCGGCCTCGGGATCGTCTCGACCGCGATCAAACGAGGGCAGGCGGACGACGACCTCGTCCAAGCCGCGATCGGGCTGATGACGACGACGAACCGGTCGGCCTCCGAGGCGATGCGGCACGCGGACGCCGAGGCGGCCACCGACGTCACCGGGTTCGGGTTGCTCGGCCACCTGCACCGGATGCTCGAGGCGTCCGGTGTGGCGGCCGAGCTGCAGGCCAGCGCGATCCCACTGATGGATCCACGGATCCTCGAGCTCGCTCGCCGCGACGTCGTGCCCGGGGGAACGAAGCGGAACCTCGCCTACGTCCGTGCGCAGACGGACTTCGGCGATCTTCCGGAGCCCGAGCAGCTGATCCTGGCCGACGCCCAGACCTCAGGCGGCCTGCTGATCGTGGCGAAGCACAAGCCCTCGATGGAGGCGGCCTTCCGCGAGCACGACGTGCCGTTCGCGAGGATCGGCACCGTGGTGGCAGGCGATCCCGGCCGGATCAGGGTTTCCGGCGCTCTCGGCGTCTAGCCAAGGAACCAGTCCCGCGGCACGCCCGTTATCTTGCGGGAGGAGGGCGACGTGGACGGGCCGAAGCAGCCACCGAGCGACTGGACCGAGGAGGACCCGGGACTCCCGATCGAGTTCGGTCCTGCATCGAACGCGGAGTACGACCCGGAGCCGGTCCTGCCTCCCGTCCTCAAGGAAACGATCCGGCGCGCCCGCGACGATGCCGAGAGGAACGCCCGCCGGCTCGGGATGAGCCGGCGGGAGTTCCTGCTCTCGGCCTGCGGCGCGGCCACGACGTTCCTCGCCTTGAACGCCTGCACGCGGGAGGAACACCGCGCGAACCCGTCGTCGACGACGAGCGAGCCCGGCGGTTCGTACGAGATCCCGCCGAGCGCCTCGGTGGAGCCGCCCAGTGCCTACGAGGCGCTCGGCGGCGAGGAGTTCATCTTCGATGTGCAAGGCCACCTCCTCGAGTACCACCTGAACCCGGTTCTGAACGGCCAGAACTTCTGGCAGAGCTTCCCGCAGAAGGACTGCGGCGAGGACGACCCTCGCGTGTGTTACTCCATCGAGCACTTCCTCGAGCTGATGTTCCTGCGCTCGGACACCAACATGCTGGTGCTGTCTTCGCTCCCGATCTTCCCCGAGGGCAGCCCGCTGTCGCCCGAGATCATGGACATCACGCGGCAGACCGTCGAGGGACTGTGCCGGGACGAGCGGATCCTGCTCCACGCGCAAGCCCTCCCCAACGTGGGGACGCAGCGGGCTGCCCTCGACGCGATGGAGCACACGGCGAGCCGCTACCCGGTCGCGGCGTGGAAGACGTTCACGCATTTCCCGGGTGCCTTCGAAGGCGACGGCAACGTCTGGTGGCTCGACGATCGTGACGGCGGTGACCTCGGGGAGCGATTCATCCGGAAGGCCGTGGAGCTCGGGATCCCGACGATCTGCACCCACAAGGGGCTGTCGCTCGGCTCGCCGAACGCGTCGCCCGACGACATCGGACCTGCCGCGAGGCGCCACCCCGACGTGAACTTCGTCGCGTATCACTCCGGCTTCGAGGCGGGGACGACCGAGGGCCCGTATACATCGGAGACGGCACACCTCGGTGTGAACCGACTGATCGCCTCGATGGAGCGGGCGGGCATCGGGCCGAACGAGAACGTCTGCGCGGAGATCGGCTCCACCTGGTGGTACGTGATGCGGTATCCCGACCAGGCTGCGCACGTCCTCGGCAAGTTGTTGAAGCACGTGGGCGAGGGCAACGTGCTCTGGGGGACCGACTGCCTGTTCTACGGGTCGCCCCAGCCGCTGATCCAGGCGATGCGCACGTTCCAGATCTCCCAGGAGTTCCGCGAGCGCTACGGCTACCCGAAGCTCACCAAGGAGCTGAAGGCGAAGATCCTCGGACTGAACGGAGCCGCCCTGTACCGGGTGGAACCGAACACCTCGACCTGCGAGTTCACGCGCCGCGAGCTGGAGCAGATCCGCCGGAACCTGCCGGGGACGAACCTCGCGCTCGGTCCCACGACGCTGGCCGCGGTCCAGGCCTTCCGTGATGACGACCGCGAGCTCTGGGCTCGGTCGGGCGAGCTCCTCGCCTGAGCTCATCGCTGTACGGGAATATCCGACCTCGTTGGTAGGATTTGCAGGTGCAAGAGGGGTCCGCCTCCCGCGGGCTCCGCCGGCCACCAACGAGGACATGGCTGAACTCGACGGCGTCTACTACAAGGAGATCGTGGAGCAAGCGCTCCGCGAGTTCCCCAACGAGGCCTGCGGCCTGATCGCAGCAGAGGTCGGTGTGCCCGTCAAGGTCTACGCGATGACGAACGCCGACGCGAGTCCCGCCACCTACCGCCTCGATGGCAAGGAGCAACTGAAGGTCTTCGACGAGCTCGACGACCGTGGCTGGGACCTATGGGCGATCTACCACTCCCACACCCATTCCGAGGCGTACCCGTCGGAGACAGACAGACGGCTCGCCTTCTACCCGGACTCCCGGTACCTGCTTCTCTCGGTCGCGGATCGCGACGAGCCGATCATGCGCTCGTTCTTCATCCGCGAGGGCGAGATCGAAGAAGAGGAGCTGACGATCACGTGAGCGGGCCGAAGTTCACCGAGGATCAGGTCCAGCGCTACGCGCGCCATATCATCCTTCCCAACGTCGGCGGAGCGGGTCAGCGCAAGCTGCTCGACTCGAGCGCGCTGGTGATCGGGGCCGGGGGGCTCGGTTCGCCGATCGCGATGTACCTGGCGGCCGCAGGCGTCGGGAAGATCGGCATCGTCGACTTCGACGCCGTCGACGTTTCCAACCTCCAGCGCCAGATCCTGCACACCAACGCCGACATCGGTCGCTCCAAGGTCGACTCGGCGCTCGAGCATCTGCGCGCGATCAACCCCACGATCGAGATCGTCGGCCACGACACGCTGCTGTTCTCGACCAACGTGTTCGACGTGATGAAGCCCTACGACATCATCGTCGACGGCACCGACAACTTCCCGGTTCGCTACCTCGTGAACGACGCCACGCAGTTCCTCGGCAAGCCGCTGGTGTACGGGTCGATCTATCAATTCGAAGGACAGGCAACGGTGTTCATGCCCGGCAAGGAGACGCCCTGCTACCGGTGCCTCTTCCCGACGCCGCCGCCGCCGGGCACCGTCCCTTCGTGCGCCGAAGGTGGCGTGTTCGGCGTGTTGCCCGGCGTGATCGGCTCGATCCAGGCGACCGAGGCGATCAAGCTCATCACCGGCGAAGGTGAGACGCTCGAAGGACGGCTGCTCCTGTACGACGCGCTCGACATGAGCTTCCAGGAAGTGAAGATCCGCTGGGACGCCGACTGCCCGGTGTGCGGCAAGGAGCCGACCATCACCGAGCTGATCGACTACGAGCAGTTCTGCGGCGTCCCCGCCCGACCCGAGTGAGGAGCATCCACGACATGCCCGTCCAGGTGAAGCTGCCCACGATCCTCCGCAAGCATGCGGGAGGGGAGCCCAAGGTGAGCGCGGAAGGTGACACGCTCCGCGACGTTCTCAGCGACCTCGAAGCGAAGTATCCGGGGATCACGAAGAACGTGCTGTCCGAGGACGGCGGCCTCCACCGGTTCATCAACGTCTACCTGAACGACGAGGACGTGCGCTACCTCGGGTCTCTGGAGACCGAGGTGGGCGAAGGGGACACGGTCTCCATCCTTCCCGCCGTCGCCGGCGGCTGAGGCGACGTTCGGACCGGCCCGGCGGGTCCTCGCTGGGATAATCGACGCGTGACCCGCTACGACGACATCCTCGATGCGATCGGGAACACGCCGCTCGTCGGTCTCCCGTCGATGTCCCCGAAGCCCGGCGTGCGCCTGTGGGCCAAGCTCGAAGGCAACAACCCGACAGGATCGACGAAGGACCGGATCGCGCTCGCGATGGTCGAGGCAGCCGAGACTTCCGGTGAGCTGACGTCCGACAAGACGATCCTCGAGCCGACCTCCGGCAACACCGGCATCTCGCTCGCGATGGTGGCCAAGCGGAAGGGCTACCGCCTCACGGTCGTCCTGCCGGACAACGCGAGCCAGGAGCGTCTCGGTCTCTTGCGGCTGTTCGGTGCCGAGATCGTGTTCTCCGACGGCGACAAGGGAACGAACGGTTCGATCGAGGTTGCGCGCGCGCTCGCCGAGGACCCCACCTACTTCATGCCGTTCCAGTACGGGAACCCCGCCAACCCGCGGGCCCACGAGGAAGGAACCGCGCGCGAGATCGTCGCCGACCTCCCCGAGGTCACACACTTCGTCGCCGGCATGGGCACCGGCGGCACCCTCACCGGGGTTGGCCGTGCGTTGCACGCGCACGACCCTGCGATCCAGATCGTGGCCGCGGAGCCGGAGCTCGGCGACCTCGTCTACGGCCTGCGGTCGCTCGACGAAGGGTTCGTTCCGCCGATCTTCGACCCCAGCGAGGTGAACCGGAAGTTCCTCGTGAACTCCGATGACGCCCTCCGAGCGACGAGGGAGCTGACCTCGAAGGAGGGCATCTTCTCGGGCATCTCCTCGGGGGCGGTCGTCCACGTGGCCCAGCGGATAGCGGCCGAGCTGGACGAGGGGCACGTCGTCTGCTTGCTCGCCGACGGCGGCTGGAAGTACCTCTCGACCGAAGCGTGGGCCGACGATGTCACGACCGCGGAGAAGAAGGTCTCCGAGTCCCTGTGGTGGTGAGCGATCCGCGACCGATCGGCGTGTTCGACTCCGGCGTGGGCGGGCTCACCGTCGCCCGGGCCATCATCGACCTCCTGCCCCACGAGCCGCTTATCTACCTGGGCGATTCTGCGCGGTTCCCGTACGGGTCGCAGCCGGTCGAGCGGATCAGGCGGTACGCGCTCGAGATCGCGGAGTACCTCGTGCAGAGGGACGTGAAGCTGCTCGTGATCGCCTGCAACTCGATCGAGGTGTCGGCGATCGGCGACATCGCGGTGAGCGCCGATATCCCCGTCGTGGGCGTGGTCAACCCCGGGTCTCGAGCGGCTATCCGCGCGACCCGGAACGGAGTGGTCGGTGTCATCGGCACCGAGGCGACGATCGCGACGGGCGCGTACCAGCGGGCGATCGGCTCGGCTGTTGCGTTGCACACGGCCGCGTGTCCCGCCTTCGTGGATCACGTCGAACGAGGGGACACCAGCTCCCCGGAGCTCCGCACCGTCGCGCGCGGGTATCTTGAGCCACTCATGGAAGCCGGGATCGACACATTGGTATTGGGCTGCACCCACTATCCGCTCCTGTCGGGGCTCCTGCAGCTCGAGCTCGGTCCCGACGTCGTGCTGGTCTCGTCGGCGGAGGAGACCGCGAAGGACGTGTACGGTGAGCTCGTGTCGAGAGAGCTGCTTGCGCCGGTCGACGGAAGGCCCGTCCACGAGTTCGTCACCACCGGAGACCCCGAGCGGTTCCAACGTCTCGCGGAGGTGTTCTTGGGGCCCGAGGTGCGGGATCTCGGCGTGCAGCAGGTAACGGTGGAGGGCGCGTGGAGCTGACGGTCCTGGGCGCACAGGGCACATGGCCCGGCGCCGGCGGCGAGAACTGCGGCTACCTCGTCACCCAGGACGGGTATCACCTCCAGGTCGACGCCGGCACCGGCACGTTCGCCCGCCTGCAGCAAGTGGTCGGCGTCGACGACGTGAAAGGGATGCTCATCACCCATGGCCATCCCGATCACTACGTCGACATCATCCCGACGTTC
>JBKKAE010000002.1:0-3939 GCA_046714835.1 Actinomycetota bacterium
TCGACCGGCGCGGAGGTCTGCAGCCGGGCCGCCGTGTTCACGACGTCGCCCGCGGCCATGCCCTCGCCGTGCAGGGGACTGGCGCCGAGCGAGACTAGGGCTTCACCGGTGTTGACCCCGACCCGCACGTGGAGGTCGATCTCGGGATCCTGCTCGTTCATCTCGGACATGGCGTCGCGGATCGCGAGCGCGGCGCGCACGGCTCGCTCCGGGTCGTCCTCGTGCGCGGTGGGAGCACCGAAGACGGCCATCACCGCGTCACCGATGAACTTCTCGACCGTGCCGCCGCGGCGCTCGAGCTCCTCGCGGAGACGGGCGAAGTACGGCGTCAGCGTCGCACGGACGTCTTCAGGATCGAGCCGTTCGCTCCTGCTCGTGAATCCGACCAGATCGGCGAACAGCACGGTGACGACCTTCCGCTCCTCGCGGGCCGACGCCACCCCGTCGCCGAGAGGCGATCCGCAGTTACCGCAGAAGCTCGCGTCCCCCGGGTTCTCCCGCCCGCAGTTGGTGCAGGTCAACACGGCGGGAGCCTACTCCGCCACCTCTTCCTCGGCGGCTCGGTCGAGCTCAGCGTAGGCGGCGCGGACCTTCCGGTATCTGCGAGCCACCCACCACACGCCGACGGCCACGACGACCGCCGCGATCGCCCACGCCACCGGTTGCAGCACGTCCTCGACCTTCGTCCAGTTCTCTCCGAGCGCGAACCCGAGCCACGCCAACGCGAACGTCCACGGGAGGCATCCGAGCACCGTGTATACGGTGAATCGCCAGAACGGCAACCGGGCGACCCCGGCAGGTAGGGAGATGAAGGTGCGGATCACCGGCAGGAGCCGGGAGACGAACACCGCCAGCTCGCCGCGACGCTCGAACCACTCGTGCGCCCGGTCGACCTCGTGGGGAAGCACCAGGAAGTACCTGCCGAACCGGTCGACCAACGGCCGTCCCCCGACGGCGCCGGCCCAGTAGGCGAGCCACGAGCCGACGAGGTTGCCCGCCGTGCCCAGGAGCCCCACCGCCACGAGATCCAGCTCCTGGCCCGCGCCCGCGAACGCGGTGCTGGCGAGCGCGCCGCCGAACAGCATCGTCACCTCCGAGGGCACGGGGATGCAGGCCGACTCCAGCACCATGAGGAAGAACACGGCCAGGTAGCCGTAGTCGCCGATCAGGTTGGTGATGAAGTCGTTGAGTATCGCGAGCACGCTCGGAGGGCCTCCGGTGCGGGAATACCGGCAGCGTACCAGTGCGTTCCCAGGGATCCGGGGCCGCCGGGATCGGTGCTCATGGTGCTCCAAGACTCGGCCGATGCTCCGTGAGGCTCCGAGAGCCGGTGGTACCGTCCGAGCGAGGCTCGCAATGACAGTACCCGACAACATCCCCTGAGAGGAAGCTCGCTTCGATATGCCAGGAACCCTCGTCGTCGTCGAATCGCCGGCAAAGGCAAAGACCATCGAGAAGTACCTGGGCGCCGATTACGCCGTCCGGGCTTCCTTCGGGCACGTCCGGGATCTGCCCAAGAGCCAGCTCGGCGTCGACGTCGATGACGGCTTCGAGCCTGTGTACGAGGTTCCCGAGGACTCGAAGCGCCACGTCGCCGACCTGAAGAGGGCGCTCAAGGGTGCGGACGAGCTCGTCCTGGCCACCGACTACGACCGCGAGGGCGAGGCGATCGCGTATCACGTTGCGACCCTCCTGGGCGTGCGCCCGGACGAGGCGAAGCGGATCACGTTCACGGAGATCACGCGCGATGCCATCCTCGAGTCCGTCCGTCACCCTCGCGCGATCGACCTGAAGCTCGTCGACGCCCAGGAGGCTCGCCGGATCCTCGACCGGCTCGTCGGATACCGGATCAGCCCGATCCTGTGGAAGAAGGTGCGCCCCGGCCTGTCCGCGGGCCGGGTGCAATCCGTGGCCGTCCGGCTGATAGTGGAGCGGGAGCGGGAGATCCGGGCCTTCAACCCCGTGGAGTACTGGAGCATCGACGTCCGGCTCTCCCCTGATGGCCCAGGAGAAGACAAAGACCAGCCCTTCGTCGCTCGGCTCACCGAGATCCCTGAGGGGAAGCTCGCGACCGCGCCGGACAAGAAGGGGATCCTGCTCGGAGTCGAGAACGATGCCACGCCGCACGTCGAGCGGCTCGGCCGGGCCGCGTACCAGGTCGCCGACGTCCAGAAGAAGGAGCGGAAGCGATCGCCCGCACCCCCGTTCACGACGTCCACATTGCAGCAGGAGGCCGCGCGGAAGCTCGGGTACTCCGCGCGCAAGACGATGTCGATCGCCCAACGGCTGTACGAAGGTGTCTCGCTTCCCGGCGAGGGATCCGTCGGACTGATCACGTACATGAGAACCGACTCGGTGAACATCGCCGACTCGGCGCTCCGAGAGATCGCCGAGCTCGTGAAGACCGAGTACGGCGCCCCCTATGCGCTGGCGGAGCACCGTCGGTACAAGACGCGTTCGCGGAACGCCCAGGAGGCGCACGAAGCGGTCAGGCCCACCTCCGTCCTGCGTTCCCCCGAGCGCGTGGCAGCGGCCCTCGACCGCGACCAGCTGCGGCTGTACGACCTCATCTGGAAGCGGACCGTCGCCACGCAGATGGCGGAGGCTCGATTCGACCAGGTGGGCATCGACATCCAGGCGGTCGACGGAGACGCGAGATACGGCTTGCGTGCGACCGGCCAGACGCTCGTGTTCGACGGGTTCATCCGCGTCTACACCGAGGGTCGCGACGAGGGACCGGACGAGGACGCGGAGTCGCGTCTGCCAGAGCTCACCGCCGAGCAGCTCCTGCGCTTGCTCGAGGTGTTGCCGGAGCAGCACTTCACCCAGCCGCCCCCGAGGTACTCGGAGGCCTCGCTCGTCAAGACGCTCGAGGAGCTCGGCATCGGCCGGCCGTCGACCTACGCCTCGATCATCCAGACGATCCAGGCGCGTGGCTACGTGCGCCTCGATCAGAAGCGGTTCATCCCCGAAGACGTCGCCGAGGTCGTGACCGACAAGCTGATCCAGCACTTCCCCGACATCGTGGACGTGCACTTCACCGCGCGGATGGAGGATGAGCTCGACGACATCGCGGAAGGCAAGGCCACCCGGGTCGCCGTCCTCCAGGACTTCTACGTCCCGTTCGCGGAGGAGTTGATGCTCGCCGAGGAGAAGTTCGAGCGCTATCTCGAAGAGCTCGAGGAGCTTTGCCCGAAGTGCCCCACCGAGGGACGGGAGCCCGGACGGCTGCAGGTGCGGCTGGGCAGGTTCGGGAAGTTCATCGGCTGCGAGAACTTCCCCGACTGCGACTACATCCGCAACCTCGACGGGAGCGAGCGGCCGGAGCCGGAACTGCTCGACGAGAAGTGCCCGGAGTGCGGGAAACAGCTCGTGAAGAAGGTCGGTCGCTTCGGCCCGTTCGTCGGCTGCAGCGGCTACCCGGACTGTCGCTACATCAAGAAGGAGCCGCCCAAGAGCACCGGCGTCACCTGCCCCCAGTGCGGGAAGGGGGAGCTGGTCGAGAAGCGCACTCGCTTCGGGCTGATGTACGGGTGCGAGCGTTACCCCGAGTGTGACTGCGCGGTGAACAACCCGCCCGAGAAGAACACCCCCTGTCCGGATTGCGGCGGGCTGCTCCTGCGACGCCCCAAGAGCTTCCGCTGCTGGCATTGCGGCGCCGAGGCCGACTTCGATCTGAAGGTGACCAAGCCCGGGGACCGGGAGGCCGAGGCGGCGGCGCGCGCGGCCAAGTCCGAGGCGAGGAAAGCACGAGCGGCCGCGCGCGCCACGAAGAAGCCGAAGAGCAAGCCGACGAAGAAGAAGGCGCCGGCCAAGAAGAAGGCGGCTGCCACAAGAACGACCGCGGCGAAGAAGACGACCGCCAAAGACACACGGAAGCCTGCGGCCACGCGGGAGACGGCGCCGGAGCCTGTCACGGCCGGCGAGGAAAGCTAGGCG
>JBKKAE010000003.1:0-7215 GCA_046714835.1 Actinomycetota bacterium
TCCGCTGCTCACAGCCGGCAAGGACCCTTTGATCGACCGCTCGACCGACTCCATCGTCGCGCGGAAGCGATCGACGATCTGCGCGAGCTCCTCGTCGCTGCTGACGTAGGCGGGCGCGAGCAGCGTCTGATCTCCTGCGAAACCGTCCGCCTGTGGGTGGGTCGACGTCACGAGGAGTTCGTGCTCGAACGCCGTGTCGTCGATGAGGGACGCCACGTCGAGCTCGACCGGTAGGAATGACTCCCCGTCCCGGGGATCCACGAGCTCGACGCCGAGGAGGAAGCCTCTGCCCCGCACTTCCTTCACGATCTCCGATCCTTCGAGCGCCGCCTCGAGCTCGTCGCGCAAACCGGGGCCCCGTTCGCGCACCCGCTCGATCAGGCCGCGCTCGACGAGGAGGTCGAGGACGGCCAGCCCGACGGCCGAGGACAGCGGCGCCCCGTCCCACGTGTGTCCCAGGTCGAACTCACGCGAACCTCGATCGATCGCGTCGTACACGTGCTGGCGGCAGAGCACCGCGCCCAATGGCGCATAGCCCGCGCCGAGTCCCTTCCCGATGGCGACGATGTCGGGCTCGATGGGCAGCTGGTCCGCCGCCAGCCAGCTCCCCACACGGCCGATCCCGCTCACGACCTCGTCGAAGCAGACCAGGAAGCCGTGCTCGTTCCGGCGTTCCTCGAGTCCCTTCCAGAATCGGTCCGGGGGCGAGGCGGCCGGCAGCGCCGCGGCGCCCACCGGTTCGCAGAAGAACGCAGCCACCGTCTCGGCCCCCGCCTCCTCGAGACGTCGGTCGAGCTCCTGCAACGCCGCCTCGCCGCTCGGATCGAACCGCCACGTCGAGGGCGGGATGTGGAGATGCGACACCAGGTATGGGGTGTAGGGCTCGTGGAGCGCGGCCCGGCCGCTCAGCGCGAGCGTTCCCATCGTCGACCCGTGGTAGGACTGCGCCTGGGAGATCACCCTCCAGCGATCGGTGTCGCCGCGCTCGACGTGGTAGAGCCGCGCGAGCTGGAGTGCCGTCTCGTTCGCCTCCGAGCCGCCGGAGACCAGCCGCACGCGCGCCATCCCGGGAGCCGCGACCTCCAGCAAGCGGTCGGCCAGGCGTTCCTGCGGTTCGCTCGTGAAGTGGTGGTTGTAGAAGTACGAGATCCGACCGGCCTGCTCGACGAACGCGTCGACGATCTCCGGCACGTCGTAGCCGAGGCACGCGACCATCGCGCCACCCGAGCAGGCATCCAGGATCCGGCGTCCGTCGGTCGTGGTGAGCCAGACGCCGTCGCCTCGTTCGATGCTCGGATAGTCGAGATCGAGGAACCGTGGGAAGACCTTCGTCGCATCCGACCCGATCGCAGTCGCTCCCATGTCTCCTCCGACTTCTGCGGCGCTCGTCAACCCGCCTGCCGGCCGGACCGTGGTTCCGCTTCCGCGTCCGCGTCATCTCCCGAGCGAAGGCGGGCGACATCGCTCAGGAAGCGCTCGAACACCTGCCACGCCAGGCGCCGGCTCTCGGTCGCGCGCCGTTTCGTCTCCTCCAGGAGGGCGTCGGGGTCGACACCGTCTGCGTCCAGCTCGTGGCGATACGTGCGGACCCAGTCGTCCATGATCTCGGTCGTCACCTCCGGATGGAACTGGAGTCCGAGGCTCCGGCCGGCGACGAAGACCTGCGGTCCGACGTCCGACTCCGCGACCAGGGTGGCGCCGGGTGGCACCGTGAAGGAATCGAAATGCCATTGGAACCAGGGACCGTCGGGCACCAGCTCGGGGTCATCGCTCTTGACCGGCAGCCAGCCGATCTCCGACTTCGTACCCCGGAACACCTCACCGCCGAGCACCCGGGCGAGCATCTGCCCGCCGAAGCACAGGCCGAGCACGGGCACGTCGGCGTCGATGGCCGTCCGCATGAGCCGAGCCTCCCGGGGCACGAACGGCTTCGAGTCGTCGAACGCGGCGAACTCGGAGCCGAGCGAGACGATGAGGTCGTAGGCCGTGGGATCGACCTCGCGGTCGTCGATGTCGATCCGGAACGTCTCCACGTCGGCGTCGTGGCTCGCGAGCCACTCGGTGACGTGCCCCGGAGGTGTCGGCTCCTCGTGCTGGAGGATCAACGCTCGCAGGGTGGCCGGGTCGCGGTCGGCACTCATCGCGCACCTCCGATGATCGTCGAGGTGATCGGCTCGGCGCCGGTCAGGTCGGCCTCCACGTCCTCCGCGACCTGGCGGACGACGTCGCTGAATCGAGCGACCATCTCCCCCAGGTCGTCGTCCGATGCCGTGAATGCCGGTGCGAACAACGTCTGGTCGCCCGCGAAGCCGTCCCGCGTCGGCTGGGTCGACAACACGATCAGCCCTCGATCGAACGCGGCCGAATCGATCCTTCCGCCGACGCGGAGGTCGGGCGGGAGGAACGACTCGCCATCGCGAGGGTCGACGAACGAGACCCCGAGCAGATACCCGTGGCCCCTGACTTCCCGGACGAGCGGGATGCCGGAAAGGGCGTCGGCGAGCTCGGCGCGGAGCTTCGCTCCCCGGTCGTGGACGCGCTCGATCAGCCCCTCCGACCGTACGGCCTCGAGGACCGCGAGACCCACTGCACAGGCGAGCGGCGCGCCGTCCCATGTATGGCCGAGCGTGAAGCGACGGGACCCCTGGGCGAACGCCTCATAGACGTGCGTACGGACGAGCACCGCACCGATCGCCGCATACCCGGCGCCGAGCCCCTTCGCCGTGGCGATGATGTCGGGCGTGCACGCCGTCGCGGCGCCCGCGAACCACTCGCCGGTGCGTCCGACCCCCGTGACGACCTCGTCGAAGCACACGAGGAAGCCGTGGCGATCGCGCCGCTCGGACAAGCCTTCCCAGAAGCGACGGGGCGGAGTGTAGGCGGGGAGGGCGGCGGCGCTGATCGGTTCGCAGAAGTACGCGGACACGGTGCCGGGGCCCGCCTCCTCCAATGCACGGTCGAGCGCTTCGAGCGCCGCCTCGCCGGAGGGATCGAAGCGCCAGGTGCTCGGCGGGATGTGCAGGTGTTGCGGCAGGTACGGCACGAACGGCCCGTGCATCCCCGGACGACCGGTCAGCGCGAGGGTCTCCAGCGTCGGGCCGTGGTACGACTGGGCCGGCGAGATCACCTGCCACCGATCGGGCTCGCCGCGTTCGACGTGGTAGCTCCGGGCGATCTGGATCGCCATCTCGTTCGCGTCGGCGCCGCTCACCGTGAAGCGAACACGGGTGAACCCCTCCGGGGCGACGTCGGTCAGCTCCTCCGCGAGCCGCTCCTGGGCGGGGTTGGTGAGGCGCTCGTTGTGGACGAAGGCGAGCTTCTCCGCCTGAGCCCTGGCCGCCTCGACGATGTCGTGGCGGCCGTGTCCCAGGGTGGCGGCCATCGAACCACCGCTCATCGCGTCCAGGAACCTACGACCGTCGGCGTCCTCGATCCAGACGCCGTCGCCGCGGACGACGACCGGCATCGCTCGCCCGAGCTCCAGCGGCAAGACGTGTGTGCGCTGACTCTCGATGGAGCTCTGAGACAACCAGCTCTCCTTCCGATCCCGCGGTTCGCGCGCCGGCCGGATCCGCCGGGGACGCGCCTCGGCGCACAAGGGTACGCCACCGCGATACGTCGCGCCGCCCGGAAAGCGGGGTTCCGTACACGCCTCTCCGTTGCGGCCCGGCGTGCCGCCACGGTATAACGCAGCACCCGAGGCATCCCCTCGTCGAGGGGCCGAGAGCGGGGTCTGCGCCCTGACGAAGGAGGGCCGATGGCTGATGTGAAGGACGTCCTCGAGGGCTGGGAGAAGCAGGGCGTCGCGTTCGTGCGCTTCGAGCTCCCCGACATGCACGGCATCTCACGCTCGAAGACGATCCCGATCGGCCATGCCGGCGACTACGCGGAGCGTGGCCTGAACATGTACGGAGGCGCAAGCGTCCTCGACACTCGCTCCGACGTGGTCGGGGGCACCCTGTACCACGAGGAGGTCGGGTACGGAGACCAGCTGTTGTTCCCCGATCCCGACTCCGCAGCGGTCCTCCCTTGGGCCGACCGGACCGCGCGGCTCATCTGCGACGCGCAGTGGCAAGACGGGACGCCGCTCGCCGCGACGCCCCGGCACGTCTTCCGCCAGGCGCTGGACAAGGCGCGCTCGATGGGATTCGAGCCGCTCATGGGGTCGGAGTTCGAGTTCTATCTCCTCACGGGCGACACCCACGAGCCGCTCTTCAGCGGGTATCACATCTTCAACACGCTGCGGAACGACTACGTCCCAACCATCCGCCGGATCCTGGACGAGATGCCGCAAGCGGGTGTGGACATCATCACCGCGAACTGCGAGTACGCCGGATCGCAGTGGGAGATCAACTTCGCGCCAGGTCAAGGCCTCGCCGGCCCGGACGACGCGTTCACGTTCAAGAACGGCGTTAAGGAGATCGCGCAACAGGACGGCTACCTCGCGACGTTCATGACGAAGCCGTTCACCGGCCAGGCCGGCAGCGGGTGCCACACGCATATCTCGCTGCTGCACGCCGATTCAGGGGAGAACGCGTTCGGCGACGCCGACGATCCGCAGGGCATGACCGACGCCTGTCGCTCGTTCATCGCGGGCCAGCTGCGATACGCCCGCGCGATCGACGCCGTGATCGCTCCGACCGTGAACTGCCTGCGGCGCCGGCGACCGCACACGTTCAGCCCGTCGAACATCTCCTGGGGTCTCGAGGACCGGTCCGCACTCGTTCGCGTGAAAGGCGGCAGCCCAGCGAACAAGCACGTCGAGTACCGCGCGCCGTCGGCACTCTCCAACCCGTACCTCGTCGGCGCAGCGCTCCTGCAGGCCGGTCTCCGCGGGATCGAGGACGAGCTTCCCGTTCCCGACCCGTCGAAGCCGGGCGTGCCGGCCGAGGAGGACGACTCCTTCGAGAAGCTGCCGCTCGAGCTGGAGGGTTCGCTCGACGCGCTCGAGCAGGATCCTGCCACGAAGGAGTTCTTCGGCGAGGACTTCGTCACGGCGTACTCGACGATGCGCCGCTACGAGCTCTCCCGCTCCAAGGACGCGGTTTCGGACTGGGAGCGCACCGAGTACCTGGAGCTGTTCTGAGCGTGACGATGGAGGCGAGCTTCCTGTTCCTCTCACAGGAAGAGGTCGTGGCCGCGGGCGGCCTCGAGATGGACGGGACGATCGCGATCGTCGAGGAAGCGCTCCGGCTCCTGGCGAAGGGAGAGGCGATCGCGCCACGGAAAGCGTCGATCCTGTGGAGCGACGAGCTCGACTCGGACGAGCGGCTGGGTCGGGTCATGGCGATGCCCGCGTACGTGGGCGGCGACCTCGACGTCGTCGGGATGAAGTGGATCCCGTCCGTCCCGGACAACGCGGCGCGAGGACTGCCGAGGGGGATCGGCGTGATCCTCCTGTCGGACCGGGAATCTGGACTGCCGATCGCCGTCCTCGACGGGACCGTCGTCTCCGCGATGCGGACGGGCGCGATCGGAGGCATCGCGGCGCGGGCGCTGGCAAACCCGGGCTCGAGCGTTGCCACGCTCCTCGGCGCTGGCGTGCAGGCGCGCACCCAGCTGATGGCCCTCGAGCGGACGCTGCCGCTCGAAGAGGTCCGCGTCCACGACGTGGCGGCCGGCCGCGCCGTGATGTTCTGCGAGCGGGAACGCCGTGATGGATTTCGGCTCACGCCGGTCGACGACCCCGCGGAGGCGTGCGCCGGCTCGGCGGTCGTGGTGGCGGCGACGATGGCCGACGGACCGTTCGTGCCGGCGGACTGGCTCTACCCGGGCTCGGTGTTCATCTCGATCAGCTCACTGGATCCGACCCTCCAGCTGATCGCCGCCTGCGATGTCTGGGTGACCGATGTCTGGGAGCACGAGATCGCCCACCGTTCGAGGCCGTTCGCGCGGGCGATCGCGGCCGACGTCGTCACGCGGGAGCAGGTCGTCCAGCTCGGCGATCTGCTGGTCGGGAACGTCCCTGGGCGAACCGCCGAGGACCAGCGGATCTTCGTGTCGCCCGTCGGCCTCGGCATCGAGGACGTCGCCGAGGCGTGGCGCGTCGTCCGTCGTGCGCGGGAGCTCGGGATCGGTACCCCGCTCCGACTGTGGGAACGTCCGATGTGGACCTAGAAGCGAGACGATGGCGGAGCGACGATCGACCCAGACATCCGCGAAGGAGGCCGCGCGACGACTCGCCGCGTCCGGCGTCGAGGCGGTCGCGCTCGCCATCGTGATCAACTCCGGGGTGACCCTCGTGAAGACAATCCCGCTCCGTCGGTTCGAGGACGCGGTGAAGTTCGGGATCGGCTTGTCCCCGGTCTTCACGGTCTTCCAGGTCGACGACCAGATCACGTCCTCGCCGCACATCAGCGGACCGACGGGCGATACCCGGCTGATGCCGGACCCCTCCCAGACGGTCGGACTCGCCGCGAGTCCGGGATGGGCGCTCGCACCCGTGGACCAACTCGACCAGGAAGGCGAGCCGTACCCCGGATGCCCGCGGACGTTCGCCCGTCGGATGCTCGAGCGACTCGCCGGCCACGGGCTCGAGCTCCGCGGCGGGTACGAGATCGAGTTCTTCCTCGGCCATCGCGCCACCCCGGGTCCGGACGAGGCGGATCCGACGCCGGCCCACACGGGGCCCGCGTACGGCGCGATCGCGCTCGCCGACGTCGAGCCGTTCGCGACGTCGCTGATCCGGGCCTTCGAGGAGCAGGGGACCGGTGTGATGCAGTTCCATCCGGAGTACTCGACCGGGCAGCTCGAGCTCTCGGTGCCGCACTCCGTTGGGATCGCCGCGGCGGACACGGACCTCGTGGTGCGCCACACGATCAGGGCCGTCGCCCGGAACCACGGATACGCCGCGTCGTTCGCGCCGGTCGTCTTCGCCGGGCGGGTCGGCAACGGGAACCATCTGCACCTGAGCCTCTGGAACCGGAACGGCCGGAACCTCTTCCAGGGCGGCCGCGGACCGGAAGGCATGACACGCGAGGCCGAGGCGTTCACTGCGGGAGTGCTCGCGGCGCTCCCGGCGCTCACCGCGATCACCGCTCCGTCGGTCCCGAGCTATCAACGGCTGCAGCCCCACCGGTGGAGCGGGCCTTGGGCCTGCTGGGGGCGGGAGAATCGCGAGGCGGCGTTGCGGTTCGTGACCGGGATGGTCGGGAGCCGACCGGACGCGGCGAACCTCGAGGTGAAGTCGATGGACCCCGCCGCGAACCCCTATCT
>JBKKAE010000004.1:0-2925 GCA_046714835.1 Actinomycetota bacterium
ACGTAGTCCTCCGTGCGCCGATCGGAAGGGTTGGTGAAGATCGTCTCCGTCCGATCGAACTCCACGATGTGCCCCGTACGGTGCCCGTCGTCGGCGACGTCGACCGTGAAGAACGCCGTCCGGTCCGAGACACGCGCCGCTTGCTGCATGTTGTGCGTCACGATCACGATCGTGTACTCCGAGACCAGGTCGCGCATCAGGTCCTCGATCTTGGCGGTCGCGATCGGGTCCAGGGCCGAGCACGGCTCGTCCATCAGGATCACGTCGGGCTTCGTCGCGATCGCGCGAGCGATGCACAGACGCTGCTGCTGGCCACCCGAAAGTGCCATGCCCGAGTCCTTCAACTTGCTCTTGACCTCGTCCCAGAGAGCGGCTCGTTGGAGCGACTCCTCGACCAGGTCGTCCATGTTGCCCTTGTACCCGGCGATCCGCGGCCCGAACGCGACGTTGTCGTAGATCGACTTCGGGAACGGATTCGGCTTCTGGAACACCATCCCGATGCGCCGGCGGACCTCGACGGGGTCCACCCGCTCGTCGTACAGGTCCACGCCGTGGTACAAGATCGTCCCTTCGACCCGCGCGCTCTCGATCAGGTCGTTCATCCGGTTCAGGCAACGCAGGAACGTCGTCTTCCCGCAGCCGGACGGGCCGATCAGGGCGGTGATCTCATTGCGCGCGATCGCGACGCTCACGTCGCGAACGGCCCGGAATGACCCGTAGAAGACCGAGACGTCCTTCGTCTCGATGATCGTCTCCCGGGCGGCGTCCAACGCCCCGACGGGTTCCGCTCGCCGCACCTCCACCCTTGGTCCCACCTCCGTCGCTCCCGCACCAGACTGCGACAGATCGGGAACCTGTGTCACGTCGGACACTCCCATGTCATCACCACTTCCGTTCATACCGGTTCCTTAGGAGGATCGAGGCCAAGTTCACGAGGAAGATGAAGGCGATCAGGACCAGGATCGTGGCCGCGGCGAGATCCTGGAACTCCGGCTGAGCCTTCTTGACGTACGCGAAGACGAGTGTCGGCAGCGTCGTGTAGTGCTGCTGAAGCTGATCGAAGATCCCGCCCCGGGTCGCCAGGAATCCGGTGGTCACTCCCACCATGAGGAGGGGGGCCGTCTCGCCGAGCGCTCTTGCCGTCGAGAGCACCGAGCCGGTCAGGATCCCGGGCGCCGCATATGGCAGGACATGAGACCTGACCACCTCCCATCGGGTCGCTCCCACCCCGAAGCCGGCCTCCCGGATCCCTCCCGGCACGGCCCGAAGCGCCTCCTGCGTCGTGATGATGATAATCGGCAGGACCATCAAACTGATCGTGAGGGCGCCGGCGAGGAGGCTCCGCCCCTCGACGTCCGGACCCGTGATCGAACCGAGAAGCTCGACGAAGATCGCGAGTCCCATGATCCCGTAGACGATGGCCGGAACCCCAGCGAGGTTGCGGATGTTCGTGTTGATGATGCGCGTCAGCCTCGTGTCCTTCGCGTATTCCTCCATGTACACGGCAGCTCCGACACCCAGGGGCAGGGCGAACATGATCACGAAGATGCCCAGGTACAACGACCCGACCAGAGCATGCCGGATGCCGGCGTTCGCCGGGAGCGACGAGTATCCGGACGTGATCACCTCGCCGCCCCGGTCGAGCAGGTAGGGAACCGCCACCCGTGTGACATTGAGCAGCAGGACGATCAGCACTGCCAACGCGAATACGAGGGTGAAGAGAAGGACGAACTGGAACACGAACCCACGGACATCCGCTCTTCGGCCGGAAAGGGCCGCCCGCACGCGCTCGGCGGCCGCTTCCTCCGCGCGCACGGTTCGGGAGGCCATCAGTAGCGCTGCCTGACCCGGCGTACGAATCGCTCCGAGGCCGTGTTGAGCGCCAGCGTGATGAAGAAGAGGAGCAATCCGACGAAGAACAAGCTGGAGTAGGCCGGGCCGGTCCCGCGGACCTGATCCGACCCCGTCGCGAGCGACGTGATCGCCGCCGTCATCGTCTGTCCGCCCTTCAGCGGATCCAAGGAGAACAACGAGCCGCCCGTGCCCCCTGCGACGATCGCCACGATCATCGTCTCGCCGATCGCGCGGGACACGCCGAGGATGAGGGCCGCGCTGATCCCGGAGACCGCGGCGGGCACGACCACGCGCACGCTGGTCGTTCTCCTGCGAGCGCCGAGGCCGACGGACGCTTCCCGGAGGGCGTTCGGCACGGCATGCATGGCGTCCTCGGCGACGGACGCCACCAGCGGGGTCACGAGTAGACCGACCGCGAGACCTGCCGCCAGGATGTTGAACAACGGGACGTCGCTGCCGAAGAAGCGCTGCACGATCTCCGGGCTGATGAAGCGAAGGGCGAAGAATGCCATCACGACGCTCGGCACGGACGCGAGCGTCTCGAGGATGGGTTTGAGCAGGCGGCGCGCCCTCGGGCTCGCGTATTCGGAGAGGTACAGACTTGCGCCGAGGCCGATCGGTGCAGCGACCGCGATCGCGATCACGGACACCATGATCGTCCCGGCGAAGATCGTCTTGACGTCGAAGCGGTTCCGACGCGGGAACCAGCCAGTCGACCAGAGCGTGTCGAGATCGACCTTCGACAAGAAGTCGATCGCACCACCCGCGAGCGACGCGACGATCGCGACGCTCACGACGACGCAGAGGAACGCGGCGGCGAAGAAGAGCGCTCGCATCCGTCGCTCGCGGGCACGCCGGGGGCGTGCTCCGCGGAGATCCGCCAGGCTGAGCTCACCGCTCCCGACCGGCTCCGTCACGTCTCTCGATCCCTCCCCCACGATCGCAGGATAGGTGTCCGTGGAACCGCCGGACCCGCCGTGACTCGGGCGGGGGGGGGGGGGGGGGCCCCCCCCCCCCCCCCCCTAGGCAGCCGCGCCCCCGCCCCCCCCCCCCCCCCCCCCCGCGGGGGGG
>JBKKAE010000005.1:0-2851 GCA_046714835.1 Actinomycetota bacterium
GCCCAGGCGAGCCCGGCGGTTGCCGCGAGTCCACAGAGGAGCAGGATGCCCGGCCGGATGCCGGGCGTGAGCAGCGTTCGCCCGAGGAAAAGGATCGACCCACCGAAGGCTCGCGCGCTCTCGATGATCGTCTCCACCACGAAGGCGGTCCACAGCGTCGCCACGATGATGGCGATGATCCCGGCCATGGGCGATCGCGTTCCTCTCTGGGGGGAAGTGCGAAGGAGCTGCCAAGAAGTCGCTGCCAAGAGATGCGGATGGAGACTGCACCCCAGTGGGCGTCAGGTCAATAGCGCATCGGGATGAGCCGGAAGCGCGACAACGCCCTCACCTGGCGCTTCGGGCCAGCCGTTCAGCAGCCTCGAGCGCACGCGCGACGGCCTCGGGGGGATCCGCCGCTCGCTGCAGAGGGTCGCCCGGGAGTCCCTCGAGATCCAGCGACCAGGTCCCGAGCCCGACGACGGGTTTCCCCATCTTCAGCGCGAGGGCGATCTCCGACAGCGTCCCGAACTCGCCGCCGACGGCGATCACGGCGGCGGCGGCGCGGGCCACGATCGCGTTGCGCGCCTCGCCGAGGCCCGTCGCGATGCGGACCGTGAGGTGCTGCGAGCCGTGGGTGCGATCGTCGCCCGGGAGGATGCCCACGGACGTGCCGCCCGGGGCTCGACTGCCGCGGGCCGCCGCGTCCATGACCCCGCCGAGGCCTCCGCAGACGAGCACGGCGCCGGCCTCGGCGAGCAGGCGTCCGATCTCCTCGGCGGCGGCCGCCTCGTCGGCGGACGCCTGCCCCGCGCCGATCACCGAGATGTAGGGACCCTCGCTCACGGCCGGAGTATCTCAGTCCCTCGCCTCGGGCCTCAGCGCCGCGGCGTCAACCCCACGTGATGCCGAGGATCGCCGCCAAGAGCGAAGCCGCCGCGGGCTTGTCGAGCGGCTCGTTGCCGTTCCCGCATTTGGGGCTCTGCACGCACGACGGACAACCGAGCGAGCAGGGGCATTGCCGGATCGTCTCGAGGGTCGCGGCGAGGAGCCGTTCGATGTGACGGAACCCGCGCTCGCTGATCCCCGCACCGCCCGCGTAGGCATCGTGGATGAAGATCGTCGTGAGGCCCGTGTCAGGATGCAGCGGCGTGGAGACGCCGCCCAGATCCCACCGATCGCACGTCGCGATCAGCGGCATCAACCCGATCGCCGCGTGTTCTGCCGCGTGGATCGCGCCCGGGAGCTGACGAGGGGTGACGGCAGCCTTCGAGATGACCCGGCCCGGGATGGTGAGCCAGAGGGCTCGGGTCTCCAGGTGCTGCGGGGGCAGCGCCAGCCTCTCCTCACCCACCACCTCGTTCGTCGAGACGAGCTTTCGGACGAAGCCGACGACCTGGTCGGTCACGAGCACGGAGCCGAACGAGATGCCGACATCGCCGAGCGAGCCGCGCTCGAGCTCCTCGACGATCTCGATGTCGGTGACGTCGCGAGCCTGCGTGTAGTAGTCGGGATCGGCGGACTCGACGGCCGCGACCCCGCGCGTGAGGTCGAGCTCCCGGACGAGGAACTGCTCGCCCATGTGCAGGTAGACGGCGCCGGGATGAAGGGTGCCGAACGCTCGATGCTCGTCCGCGGTACCGATCACCTCGCCGGTGTCGCGGTTCACGATCGTGTAGACGCTGCCCGCGCCGGCGCGGACGTCGACCTGGCGGTGCGGCGATTCGCGCCCGGCGTCGTGCCACGCGTCTCGGCGGCGCGCGAGCTCACCCCGCTCGCCCATCCGCTGGAGGGCCGCGGTGGCCTCGGGACCGAAGTACGCGTGGTCCTCATCCGTGATCGGCAGCTCGCGCGCCGCGCATCGCAGGTGCGGTTCCAGCACGTAGGGGTTCTCGGGGTCGATCACCGCGTCCTCGGCCGGCTTGTCGAAGAGGTCCTCGGGGTGATGCACGAGGTACTGATCGAGGGGGTCGTCCTGCGCGACCAGCATCGCGAGCGAACCCTCGGTCCGGCGCCCGGAGCGCCCCGCCTGCTGCCACATCGAGGCGCGGGTGCCCGGATAGCCGGTCAGCACGGCCGCATCGAGGGAGCCGATGTCGATCCCGAGCTCGAGGGCCGACGTCGCGGCGACCGCGAGCAGCTCGCCGTCGGCGAGGCGGCGCTCGATCCTCCGGCGGTCCTCGGCGAGGTAGCCGGCTCGGTAGGAGACGATGCGGTCGCGGCGGGCCGCGTCGCCGACCTCACGGCGTGTGAACTCCGCGAGCAGCTCCGCGGCCCGCCGCGACCTCGTGAACCCGATGGTCCGCACGTCCTTCGCGACGAGCTTCCCCATCAACCACGAGGCCTCGGCGAGCGCGCTCCGACGCCGGCCGGTCTCCTCGTCGACGATCGGAGGGTTCCAGAGGGCGAACAGCTTGTCGCCAGCCGGTCCGCCGGCGGCCTCGACGACCTCGACATCGATGCCGGTCAGCCGCGATGCCAGCTCGCCGGGATTGCCAACCGTGGCGCTCGCGAGACACCAGCGAGGGCTGCCGCCGTAGTGCTCGATCAGTCGCCGGAGGCGTCGGAGCACCATCGCGACGTGCGATCCGAACACGCCCCGGCAGACGTGCGCCTCGTCGATCACGATCAGCGAGAGGCGGTAGAAGAAGTCGGCCCACCTCGCGTGATCGGGAAGGATCGACAGGTGGAGCATGTCGGGGTTCGTCAGGACGAGGTTCGCGTTCTTGCGGATCAACGGCCGCTCCGCCTTCGGCGTGTCACCGTCGTAGGCGGAGGCGCGGATCTGCGTGAGCTTCAGGGCGCGCACCGCGCGGAGCTGGTCGCGCGCGAGCGCCTTGGTGGGGAAGAGGTACAGGGCCGTGGCTTTGGG
>JBKKAE010000006.1:0-4468 GCA_046714835.1 Actinomycetota bacterium
GTTCTACAACGGGGGAGCGCTCGTGGGGATCGTGGCGAGCGTGGTGCTCGCGTCGATCGCGTTGCAGCTCCCGATCCTGATCTGCGGTCTGGGGTACGTTGGCCTCGGTGTCGCGCTCGTGTTCCTGATGACCGAGAGCCGACGCCCGACCCGCGAGATGGGCGCGAAGCTCCGGCACTCGATGCGAGAGACGTTCACGAGCGCCGTCCGGCAAGTGCGAGCCCATCACGTCTTGCTCCTCATCCTGGCGACGGCGGCGCTCCACGGCGCCTCCACCGAGGGCTGGGACCGCCTCTCGGACCTGCAATTCCTGCAGGGGATCGGTCTCCCGCCGCTCGGCGATCTGAACCGGGTGGTCTGGTTCGGGATCCTCGACGGGGTTGGCCTGGTGTTGGGCATCGGCGCGCTGTCGTACGTGAAGCGCCGGAGTCATCTCGAGGGACATGTCCACGTCGCACGCATCCTCGCTCTCGTCGATGTCTTGCTCATCGCGAGTGTCGTGGGATTCGCGCTGATCGGCAGCTTCTGGTGGGCCGTCTTGCTGTTCTGGATCGTGGGAGGGCTCCGGAGCGTGCGAGGGCCGATCTTCACCGCGTGGATCAATCAGGGCCTGGATCCGGCCACGCGAGCGACGATCAACTCGATGGGGGGACAGGCCGACGCCGTCGGTCAGGCGCTCGCGGGACCGGTCGTGGGCGGCGTCGGCCGGGCGGTCTCGGTGCCGTGGGCCATCTCGCTGGCAGGCCTGCTCCGGCTCCCGATCCTGTTCCTGTATCTCCGCGCGATCCGACGCGGCACGGTGGGAACGCTGGCTCCCGAAGTCATGGATCAGGAGATCGTCCTCGAGGAGGAGTAGCCCTAGACCGGTCGTGGAGGGATCGCGGCGACGGGGATCGTATGTGCGTGCGACATCGGGGTGCGCCGCGCACCCTTGTCGCGGATCCTGCATTCGACCTGGTGCACGCCTTTCGTCCGCTCGGCGCTCGACGCGACGAGGTCGTGCACGTCCGGGGGCAGATGCCCGTCGAGGAGCGCCGCTCCGTTCGTCACGCGGACCGAGAACGAGGGGGCCCCTCGCGTACGGGCGTCTTTGGCGAGCGCCGCGCGGAGCCGAGCCTCGGCGACCACGTCGTCCCGGTCGGCCGCGGAGGGCGGGATGGCACGCCATACGAAGCCCGCCCATCGGCCCAGTTCGCGACGGTTCTTCCACGCCCACAATCCTGCGGTCACTCGCGTGACCGGTAGCAATCTCCACAGCCCTGCCATCGTCTCGGACCCCCCTCCTGCCCAGGGTTGCTCGTTTCGTACCCGATGGCGGGAGCTCCGAACCCATGTTTCGCCTCCGATCGTCCCGGGTGCATCCCAGGGAGGTGGACCCATGTTGGAGATGTGGACGTACCGCACCACGGTGGTTCTCGAACCCGCTGTGGATCTCACTGGCTTCAAGGTGGAAGCCACGGACGGCAGCATCGGGAAGGTCGACGAGTCGACAGGCGATGCCGGCAAGAGCCACATCGTCGTGGACACCGGTCCGTGGATCTTCGGTCGGAAGGTGATCCGTCCGGCGCAGACCATCGAGCGGATCGACCTGGACGACCGGGTCGTGTTCGTGGACCGGACCAAGGAAGAGATCAAGAACTGCGCCCGAGTTCGACCCCGACCGTGGGATCGACCCCACGTATCAGGACGAGCTCGGTGGCTACTACGGTCGGTACTACAGCTAGACACGTAGTCGCGAGGAGAGGACCCGGAGGGCTGGACGGCCCTCCGGGTCCTCACCGTTTCGCGGTGGCGTCGTTGCGGGTTGCCCAGAGCATGATGTCGTCGGCCTCGAGCGGAACCGGAGTCGCAGGCGAGCTCCAATCGAGTTTCGCGAACATCCCCTGGTAAGCGGCGTGGAACGGGAAGATCAGCGTTTGCACGAACGCGGTCGACAGCCGGCGGTTGGAGGTGAGCGCTCGCGCCCGCAATCTGATGACACGCGCGGAGCCGGCGGGCGTCCATGTGTAGCCGCCGATCTCGAAGTCGGCGGACCGAACCTTCTGGAACAGGATCTCGGGCTCGTCTCGGCGGACGTGATCGCACGCATCATCGAGGGGAGACCACATCGACGCATGGACAGGAGTCGACATGATCAGCATGGCGCCGGGGCTGCTGACCCGGGCGACCTCGTCGATGAGGCCGGTGTCGTCATCCACGTGTTCGACGACCTCGAATGCGAGCACCGCGTCGAACGACCCGTCGGGGAAGGGGAGCGCTCCTCCCGCGGGCACGGTTCTGCCCCCGCGCGCCGCGAGGCGATTCAGGGCGTGGGCCGAAGCATCGATGAAGGTGGACGAGGCGACGGGGGCGGTCGGCCGGAGCCCGGGCCCGATCTCCAGGACGGAGCCACCGCCGATGCGCGGCGCGAGCCAGTTCCAGACATGTGGTCTGACCTGCACGATGCGGCGAGAGCCACTCCAGTGATCGTCCCCCGTCTGCTTGACGGGGACAGGACCGCGGCGATCGTCGGGTGTGTCGAGTTCTCGCACCGAAGCTCCGTCACCGGGTCTCGGCGCCGTTTCCCGGCGCCTCTACGTGCTTGTCTGGTGAGGCGGGGAGCATACCCGCCTCCACCGAACCGGTCCGTTGAAGCGCGAGGGTCTCATCGTGGTCTCAGGATCCTCTCATCCATCGTCGTTCAATCTGGGCTCGGAACGTCATGACAGAGCGACGCAGAGGGAGGCCATGATGCGCGGTCGGGGAGAAGAAGGCGTGATTCGATCGGGAGGGCGCCCACGCGCGCTCGTCGGCGCCTGCATGGCTGCGGCCCTGGTCTTGGGAGGCTGCACCGGTGACGGGAGCGGTACGAACGCCGGCGCGACAGGAACGGACGCGACGGAAGCGACGACACCCGAACCCACGAGCCCCGCGACCATCCCGCAGCCGGCTGTATCCGGCGATCTACCGCTCGCTCCGGAGAGCCAGCGCGTCGACATCACGATGCCCACGTTCTCCGATCCTACGAACATCACGAACCCGCTCTTCCCGGTTTCGCAGCAGGAGTCCGTGCTGTTGCTCGGACACGTCGATGACAAGCCTTTCCGGACCGAGGTCACGCTCCTGCCGGAGACGAGGATCATCGAGTGGGAAGGCCAGCAGGTCGAGGTCGCCGTCTCGCAGTACGTCGCGTTCCTGGGCGGGAGCATCGCAGAGGTCGCCTATGACCTGTATGCGCAGGCTGACGACGGATCCGTCTGGTACTTCGGCGAGGATGTCTTCGACTTCGTGGATGGCGCCATCGTGGTCACCGAGGGAACCTGGCTCGCCGGCAAGGACGGACCGGCGGCGATGATCATGCCGGCGGATCCGCAGGTGGGTGACGTCTACCGACCCGAGAACGCTCCCGGTTTCGTGTTCGAAGAGGTCACCGTCACGTCGGTCACCGAGGACCTCGACGGGCCGGTCGGCCCGATCGAGGGCGGGCTTCTCGCATCGGAACTCCACATGGACGGGAGCATCGAGGACAAGTTCTTCGCCCCCGGGTACGGGGAGTTCTCCACGTCCGGCGGAGGCGACGTCGAGGCGCTCGCCCTCGCCGTGCCGACGAACGCGGCATCCGAGTCGGTGCCGTCCGAGCTCACCACGCTGTCGGACGGCGCGCTCTCGGTGTTCGATGCAGCCGGATCGGGCGACTGGGAGGCCGCGTCGAACGCGGTCTCGGACATGGTGGCCGCCTGGAAGGTCTACGGAGCCGGAGACGTGCCCAGGCTGATCGAACCGTTGATGAAGAGAGCGCTCGAAGCGGTCAACACGGCCGTCGACGCACGCAGCTCCGCGCGATCGCGAAACGCCGCGATCGAGGCGGCCCGGTTGAGCTTCGACCTCCAGCTGCGGTACCGTCCGGTCACGGACATCGATCTCGCTCGGATGGATCTCTGGGCGGCTCAGCTGACGGTCGACCAGGCCGCTGGGGACACCGAGGGGATCGCGGCGGACGCGTTCGCGATGGACTACGTTCGAGATCGGATCTGGGCCGACCTGGATGACGCCGATCTCGCTCGCGTGAACACGGAGCTGGGAGAGATCCAGATCGCCGTCATCGACGAGGAGCCACGGGCGGCCGCGAAGGCCGCCGCGCGGCTCAGGGACATCCTCGCCGAGCTCGAGCCCGTGGGCTGACCGGAAGACGGCGTCGATCCTTCCGTCGGTGATGCTGAGCGGAGGCGGACGGGAATCGAACCCGCCAGGGAGCTCGTCGCCCCCTCGTCGGTTTTGAAGACCGCGGGGCCCACCAGGAACCCAGACGCCTCCAGGCCCGAGGATAGCGGCGCCCGGGCGAGGAGATCGACTTCGGTTGAGCACATCTCGCGCGTTGCTCCTCAACGTCGGGTGCGCGCCGTACGATGATCGTTCCGATGGACGCAGCATTCTTCGACCTGGACAAGACCGTCATCTCGCGGTCGAGCACGCTCGCGCTGTCGCGGCC
>JBKKAE010000007.1:0-4078 GCA_046714835.1 Actinomycetota bacterium
CGGCGGAGCATGCGCTCGGCCACGATCGACACGACATCGAAGTACGCCCACCACAGACAGCCCGCGACTGTCAGCCCGAGGACCGAGGCCACGATGATCGGCCACGAGATCGCCTCTTGCGCCACCCCCACACCGATCGCGACGATCGACTCACCGAGGGCGACGATCAAGATGAGCCCGTGGCGCTCGGCGAAATGGGAGGCCGACCGAAGCCTCCATCCCGACGCTCCCCCGAGGATCGTTCCGACGTAGTCCACGACCAGCGCGGCGACCCACGTGAATGTCTGTGCCCATCCGTCAAGTTGCGAGGCAACCAGAAGCACCGCCGTGCTGCCGATCACCGATGGGGTGAACCTCCAGACCTGACGGCGCAGGCCGGGATCGTCGCCCGACAACAGGAAGAACATGACGAGATGGAGCACCCGAACCGCGAGGTAGGCGAACGCAACCACGACGGGTCCATCGAGTCCGCCGGCGAGGTCGTCGAAAGCCTCGGGCACCGTCACGGCCAAGACGAACATCGCTGCCATCGCGGCGAACACGGCTACGCGCCCGAGCCCCTCCTCCGCCTGCACCACGTTGGCGAGCCAGGCGTAGCCCACCCAGGACCACCAGAGGAGCGCGAGCACGAGCAGCCCTCGGAGGATGCCGTGCGCCGTGAGGTCGTCGGCCATGAGGGCGGTGACCTGCGTCAACGAGAAGACGAACACGAGGTCGAAGAAGAGCTCGATCGGCGCGACCCGGGCCTCTTCGGGAACCGGCAGCAGCCGCGGATGTCTCTTGTCACTCACGGGGACAGGCTATCGCCGAAGACGGCGCCATCCGCCTGTCGATCCGGGACGCGATGAGACCGGCCCCCGTTGCACGGGGGCCGGTCTCATCCTTCTATCGTTGGGGCCGACTACGGACCCGTGTATCGGAAGATCCAGAGCCCGCTGTCTCGGTCGCTCATGTAGACCAGCGTCTCCTCGCTCCCGGGCAGACGATGGGCCTCGACGCCCCAGAAGTCGTTCCCGTTCGCGTGGACGTAATGGCCGACCTCCTCGATCCCACCCGAACCGAACCGGATCACGCGGAGCCCGGCATCGTAGTACGAGAGGTACGCGATGTCTTCGGCCTTGTCGGTCGCCACCTCGTGGACCGAAAGCGTGCCGAAACCGCTCGCGAACGCCGGATCGATGCCTTCGGAGACCGCGTAGTTGTCGATCTCCTGCAGGTTCCCGGCGTTCAGGAGGTGGACGGTGCCCCACCCGTCGAACGTGGTCGTGGCGTGGACCTTCTCACCCAATGTCCCGATCGCCGGCAGATCGCCGCCTGGCGGGAAGGAGCAGGGGATCGTCCCACAGTCCTCGGGCGGTGTGTACTCAAGACTGTCATTGAACAGCAGGTGAGTTGCCCGGTGACCGATGCAGATGGCGGTCGCGGTACCGGCGATGGGACTGCCCTGCCCCCCGCAGAAGAAACCGTTCGGGAACAGGCCGCCGCCACTCCCCCCGTGGCTCTGGCCGATGATCACGTTGTCGTATCCCGCGAGCTCACCCGAATGGATCTTGTCCGAGAAGAAGCAGAACCCCCGGGTGAACACGACACTCTTCTCTTCGCCGGGCGCCGCCGTCATGGTGGAAGCCGGCGGGACCTCGGCCCGGTCGCTCGTCCCGTTGCCGTTCAGGTCCTCGATGCAGCCGGAGCCTCCCCAGACGGTCGGCCCGTTCAGCTGGCCGTCCTCGTAGTGGGTCGAGATCTGCGGCGTGAACCCGAACTGTCCCGCTCCGTAGAATCCAGCATTCGCCCCAGAAGTGATCTGGAAGCTCGTCCGGTTCGGCGAGAAGTCCTCGTCCGTTCCGATGATGAACTTCCTGTTATGGCTCCACTCGCCCTGGTGGGCGTTCCCTTCCGGGGGCGTGAAACCGAGCAAGGGCTCGGGGTCTGGGTAGTTGGAGTCGTCGACGAACACGGGCAGAGCCGGGTTGTCGACGTTCAGGATGATCCACCCGGCGTCCCAGTACGACAGGAGCATGTAGAAGTGGCCACCGATCTTCTCCACTTCGACGTCGTGGAAGAAGTTCGTCTCACCGTTGGCCATCGGAGCGTGGGCGCCGGGCCAGTCGAGGAGACCGAGCTCCGAGACCAGCACCGGGGCGGTCGGGTCGGTGATATCGAAGATGTCGACATCGTTCGAGACCTGCTCCGCGTTGTCCACCTGGACGGCGAACGCCTTCTTCCCCGCCTGCCACCCGAGCACGCTGTGGGTCGGGTTGGCCCGGGCGAGCGTTCCGCCGTTCCTGTCGCCCACGCCGATCGCCAGCGGCACCGGGGCAAGCGGGTTGGTCACGTCATACAGCGACATCCCTCCGACGCGGGCCGCGTCGGTGTTGGTGCAGTTCTCGTTGTTCGTGAGCAACACGTCGCCCTTGAACGAGGGGGTGTTGAGCTTGATGACGTCCATCCCCTCACCCGGGTACGACTGCGGCGGGAAGGCGATGAACCCCACCTCGGTCGGAGCGGTCGGGTCGGAGATGTCGACCACGTACACGCCTCCGGCACCGCACGGGTTGGTGTTGAGACGACGAGCCGCCAGGTACGCGTAGTTCCCGAACGTGGCGACGTCGGCGATGTGGCTGGGCTGGTCGACGCCGGTGGCGCCGCTCACCGTGACCCGGCCGACGAGCTCGACGTTGTCGCTGGATCCGGGCAGGTGTCCGCCCGGGCCCGGATGCTGATGGTCGGTGTCCTCAGGGCCATCGACCATCGGGTCCCGAGGCGGCGGCTGCGGGATCCCGGCGAAGCCGGGTGCCGTCCCGAGAGCGCTAACGAGGAGCCCAACCACGGCTGCTGTCAGCAGTGGGCGCTTGCGGATGCTCACGTGCATCCTCCCTTCCCACCCCCGTGGATAAGGCAAGATGACGCTAGCCCTTGCCTCGATGAAGCGTCAAGTCGGTGGCCCGACTGCCGAAGCCGCCTCTAGAACGATGCCGGCAGTTCAAAGCGAGCGGAACTGACTCTTGGGTTCACGCCGCCTCGCCCCCATCCCGCGGAGAGTCTCTGCCCCACCTCAGCTCGGATCTGGTCCTTCTCTGACATCAACGGACCCGAATGGGCCGGCGTGATCGCTGAGACAGCGACGGATCGGCAGCATCCGAATCGGATGACCACGACGCCTCAAACGAAGGAGCATTCACGTGAGGGGAATCTCTGCGAGACAAGGGGGGCGAGGAAACCACTTACGCTCGTAGGTGGACTGACCCTCTTCCTCGGGTCGCGCGAGTGGAACCTGAAGCAGATGGCTCGAAGGAGCAACCGATCCCGGAGCATCGTCGCGAGGTGGGCTGCGTGGTTACTGAACGCTCCAGACGGGCCGAGCAAGGTTCGCCCGGCTCTGTCGGCGCGAACACGAGGCTGGATCGAGGATCTCTAAGGAAACCGAGGCGGCGTGCGGGAGCCACCACCCCGCTCGTGAGGTCACGACGGTCGTTCGACGCGTTCCGCGGTACAAGGGAGATATGGACGACGGCTTCGACCCGGGCGACGAGGCGCTCGACGCGTACTCCACCGTGGTGACCTCCGTCGCCGAGCGGTTGATCCCCTCGGTCGCGAGCCTCCGAGTGCGGCAGCGCGTCCGCGGGGCGGGCGTCGAGGGAGCGGGCTCCGCCGTCGTCATCACGCCCGACGGGTTCGCGCTCACCTCCGCGCACGTCGTCAGCGGGGTGGATCGCGGCTCGGCTTCGTTCGTCGACGGGCGTGAGGTCCCGTTCGATGTCGTCGGCCGAGACCAGCTCTCCGACCTCGCCGTGCTTCGCCTTCAGGGAAGCGGGTTCGCATCCGCGGAGCTCGGCGAGGCGTCCCGGCTGCGTGTCGGCCAGCTGGTCGTCGCGATCGGCAACCCGATGGGATTCACGGGCTCGGTCACCGCCGGCGTCGTCAGCGCTCTCGGTCGAGCGCTCCCGGTGCGCGCCGGACGGGTGGTCGAGAACGTCGTGCAGACCGACGCTGCACTGAACCCAGGGAACTCGGGAGGGGCGCTCGCCGACGGCCGCGCGAGGGTCATCGGGATCAACACGGCCGTCGCAGGGGTGGGGCT
>JBKKAE010000008.1:0-5642 GCA_046714835.1 Actinomycetota bacterium
GCTCTCGCTCACGTACCTGCAGGTGGGGCTCCTGCTCTCGGTCGCCGGGGTCGCGAGCACGCTCATCGAGCCGCTACTGGGGCTCCTCTCGGACACGGGGCACCGCCGCCGGATCGTGCTCGGCGGCGGCGGCGTCTTCATCCTCGCGCTGATCCTGTTCGCGGCAGCCCCGAACTTCGCTGTGATGCTTGCGGTGTCGTGCCTGTTCTACCCCGCGTCCGGAGCGTTCGTGAGCCTCTCCCAGGCGACGTGGATGGATCTCGACCCCTCCTCGACCGAACGGAACATGGGGAGATGGGTGCTCGCCGGCTCGATCGCCGCTGTGCTCGGCCCTGTGGCACTCACAGCAGCCGTGGCTTTCGGCTCCGGTTGGCGGGGTGCAACGCTGGCAGCCGCGATCGTGTCCGTCCCCATACTCATCTGGGCGTCGCGCCTCCGGTTCCCGGAGCCACATCCCGAGATGGCCGATCTCCGGGCAGCCCTCCGCGGAGCGATCGCGGCCCTTCGGGAACGCGCGGTCATCCGTTGGCTGACGCTGCTCCAACTGACGGACCTGCTGCAAGACGTCTTCCTCGGGTTCGTGGCCTTGTACCTGGTCGACGTGGGACGAACCTCTCAAGCATCCGCGGCGCTGGGAGTCGGCATCTTCGCCGCTGCAGGTCTCGTCGGCGATGCTCTCCTGCTCCCCGTCCTGCGGCGAGTCGACGGCATCCGTTATCTCCGCTGGTCAGCGACGGCGGTCCTCGTCGCCTACCCGGCCTTCCTCCTCGCCGGCTCCGTCACGACGAAGCTGGTCCTCCTGATCCCGATCGGCATCCTCCGCGCAGGTTGGTACTCGATCCCGCAGGCACGGCTCTACGCCGAGCTTCCGAGTCGAGGCGGGACCATCGTCGCACTCGGAGCGCCCGCCGACCTAGTAGGCGCGTTCCTGCCGCTCGTCATCGGCATCACCGCTCAGCGGATCGGGCTCGCCTCCGCGATGTGGCTCCTGCTTGCAGCTCCGTTGGCCCTGCTCGTCCTGCTCCCGCCGGCAAACGGCGACGCTCGTGACTAGACGGCTTCCCAGGCCTCGACGACCGGATGATCCTTCGCTTGCGGCCCGGCCTGAGCGGCGCCGCCGGGCGACCCCAACCCGGTGGTCTCGAACCACTCCGCGTTCACCTTGGTGAACTGTTTCCACTCTCCCGGGAGGTCGTCCTCGGGGAAGATCGCGGTCACGGGGCACACGGGTACGCACGCATCGCAGTCCACGCACTCGTCGGGATGGATGTAGAGCATCCGGGGACCCTCGTAGATGCAATCGACCGGACACTCGTCCACGCAGGCCTTGTCCTTGACGTCGATGCAGGGTTCCGCGATCACATATGCCATGTCTTCACCCTTTCGTCGCCCGGGCACATACCCGGCGCCTCCACGCGCAAACACTACCCGCCGCGGACCGTCCGGTAGCATCGCTCTCGAGGATGAGCGCGACACGAACCGTGACATCCCTCCTCGACGGTCGCCCGGTGAAGGGCGCGCCCGGAGGGATGCTGACGATCCCGAACCCCGCCCTTCTCGACCAGACGGTGGCGGAGGCGAGTCTCGGGGACGCCGACACGTTCCTCGAGGCATGCCGCAGGGCCAAGGCCGCGCAACCCGGATGGGCGGCGGTTCCCGCGCCGGTTCGAGGTCGGGCGATCCAGCACCTCGGGCGGCTGGTCGAGCAGAACTTCGAGTCCCTCTCCCGACTCATCACGCGCGAGATCGGCAAGCCGATCAAGGAATCACGCGGCGAGGTCCAGGAGGCCGTCGACACCTGCAACTTCTTCCTGGGCGAGGGCCGGCGCCTGTACGGACAGACGGTGCCGTCGGAGATGCGCGACAAGCAGCTCTTCACGTTCCGTAGACCCGTGGGGGCCACGGCGATCGTCACCGCCGGGAACTTCCCGGTCGCGGTCCCCTCCTGGTACATCGTGCCGGCCCTCCTCTGCGGGAACACGATCGTGTGGAAGCCGGCCGAGTACACCCCGGCCACCGCCGAAGCCTTCGCGCAGCTGATCCTGCACTCGGGGATCCCGACCGGCGTGTTCCAGCTGGTGCTCGCCGAAGGGGCGCCGACCTTCGAAGGCATCGAACGCGCCCTCGACGAAGAGGTGCTCGACAAGGTGGGGTTCACCGGTTCCTCCGAGGTGGGCCGAAGGATCGGCGAGCTCTGCGGACGACACCTGCAGTCGCCCTGCCTGGAGCTCGGGGGGAAGAACCCACTCGTCGTGATGCCGGACGCCGATCTTGACCTCGCCGTCGAAGGCGCGCTCTTCAGCGGTTTCGGGACCGCCGGTCAGCGCTGCACGTCGCTCGGCACGGCAATCGTCCACCGCGACGTCCATGACGACTTCATGGCGCGATTCTCGAAGGCTGTGACGGACGCGCCGATCGGCGATCCGACCCAAGACGTCCTCTACGGGCCGATGATCTCAGCCCGGTTCTGCGAACGATTCGAACACTGGCTGGAGCTGATCCGACCTCTCCACTCCGTCTCCGGATCGGACGGGATCGGCCGGATCACGAAGGCGAACCCGCGAACGGGCTTCGTCGGAGACCCGGAGGCCGGCCTCTACTACCACCCGGTGATCGTCGACGGGATCACGATCGACGACGATCTCTATCGCACGGAGACGTTCGGGCCCCTCGTCGGCGTCGCCTCGTTCGACACGTTCGATCAGGCGATGAAGCTCGCGAACGCGCACGGCTACGGCTTGTCGAGCAGCATCTACACGAACGACCCCCTCAGCGTCTTCCATTTCCGCGACCGGATCTCCGCAGGCATGGTGAGCGTGAACAACTCCACATCGGGCGCCGAGGCACATCTGCCGTTCGGCGGGAACGGTCGCTCCGGCAACGGGAGCCGGCAGTCGGGGCTGTGGGTCCTCGACCAGTTCACGCGGTGGCAGGCGATGAACTGGGACTACTCGGGGCGCCTGCAGAAGGCCCAGATGGACACCGCGGAGCTCGACGCAGATCCGGGATTCCGCCTGGCGGACTAGGGGCTCGCGGAGGGCGAGGGCGTTGGCTCCCCCGAGGATCCGGCCACGAGATCGTTCGCCCGCTCGACGAATGCTTGTGCTTGCTCCAGCTCAGCTTGGTATGTCGCGAGGTCACCGTCGCGCAGCGCTGCCTCGGCCGCGACGAAGTGTTCCACCGCCTGTCTGAGCAACTGCTGCACCTGCTGGTCCACGGTCCCGGTGCCGTCGTCGGGCGGCGGCTCGCCCCCGGGCTCGCCTCCCGTTGCCGCGCCGGTGGCCTCCTCGATCGCCTCGGAGAGCGAGGTCGCGACCGAGACGCTCGATCCGTTCACGACCATCACGAGCTTCAGGTCGGGTACCGCCGCCTCCTGGTTGGCGCGGACGTACATCGGCAACACGTACAGGATCGAGTCCTCGATCGGGATCGTCAGGAGATCGCCGAATCGCACCTCAGACCCGCCCGTGCCCAAGAGGGTCCGGGCCTCGGAGAACTCCTGATCGGAGTTGATGCGCGAGAAGATCAGGCCGGGCCCGTCCACGTCCCGTCCCGACGGGAACGTGAAGGCGACGAGCTCCCCGTAGTCCTCGGGATCGGAGTTCACGGCCATCCACCCCACCATGTTCAACCGGTTCTCGGGCTGGAACGGGATCACAAGGTGGAAACGCTCCTCGGTGTCACCTGGGAGCTTCATCAGGAGGTAGCTCGGCAGGAGCTTCCTGCCTGGTGCATCCGGATCCGGTGTGGACGAGCCGTCGAGCGTGCTCGCCGGCAGGAGCGTCGGGTCCGTCGGGACCTCCCAGAAGTCCTGTTTCCGGTAGAACCCGGCGGGTTCCTCGACGTGATAGTTCGCGAAGTGGAAGGCCTGCGCCTGGAAGAGGTTCTCCGGATACCGGAAGTGGCTCTGCAACTCCTCGGGGGCTTCGTCGATCGGCGTGAAGACGCCGGGGAAGGCCCGGTGCCAGACCTGCATCATGGGCTCGTCCAGGTCGGCGTAGTAGGTGATGCTGCCGTCGTACGCGTCGACCACCGTCTTCACCGAGTTGCGCAGGTAGTTCACCTCTTGCGATCCGAGGAGGCCGGCCGTCGCCTCCGCCAGGTCCACCGACTGGGAGTAGGGATAGCCATCGGACGTCGTGTATGCGTCCCAGATCCAGACGTACCCCTCGTTCGTCACCGCCAGGTAGGGGTCGGCGTCGAACGTCAGGAAGGGAAGGGGGTCGGCGGCACGCTCCCCGATGCTTCGATTGATGAGGATCCGGCTGTCGGCCGTCACCTGGCCCGAGATCAGGAGGTTCGTGTCCCGGAAGCGCCAGGCGAACAGGGCTCGCCGGAAGATCCCGCCCAGCTCGATCCCTCCGTCCCCGTCGTAGGTGAACGGGGTCTCGCCCGCTGCTCCCTCGTAGTCCAGCTCGTCGGTCAAGGAGTTCACGACCACGAATTCCGCATCCTCCGGATCCTTCACCTCGCCGTAGTAGATGCGCGGTTGATCGGTCGCAGGCTCCCCCTCCGGTGGGATGTCCTCCAGCGTCAGCACCGGAGCTCCGTCGGCCGTGATGGAGTTCACCTGTGCGGCCACGGCGCCGAACCCGTGCGTGTACACGAGGTGGTGGTTCTGCCAGGTATGGGCGTCGGCGCTGATACCCTCCTGGCTCACCTCTCGACCGGAGACCATCAGGACCCGTCGTTGCCCGTCACTCATGTCGTATCTATCCACGTCGACATCTTCGAACTCGTAGTACTGGCGGATCCGCTGCACGGACTGGAAGTTCTCCTTGAGCACCGCGGGTCGCCAGAGGCGGATATTGCTCACGGTCGTCGAGTTGGCTTCGATGTCCTCGGCCGAAACGCTGGCCTCGAACGGTCTCTCCTCGAGGCGGATCTCTTCGAGGCCGAAGGCGCGCCGTGTCCCCGCGATGTTCTGTCGGATGTAGGGCCGCTCGTACTGTTGCTCGTTGGGCGCCACGCGGAACTGCTGGATGAACGCGGGGTACGCAGCCCCGAGCAGGATCGAGACGACCAGCAGCAACCCGACGGCGATGATCGGCAGGCTCCAGACTCGGTACCGCGCGTTCACGAAGAAGAGCAAGGCGCAGATCACCGCGACGATGGTCAGGAACGTGAGTGCCGGCAGCTGCGCGTTGACGTCGGTGTAGGACGCGCCGTGCACGACGCCGCGCTCCGACGTGAGGAGGTCGAACCGCCCGAGCCAGTAACCCCATGCCCTGGCCAGGAGCACGAGACCGAGCAGCACCGAGAGGTGCGCGCGCACCTGAGGATCCACCTTGTCGCTCAGGCCCACCGCCTGTGGCCGGATCCCTCCCTGGAGGAAGTGACCGACCCCCACGATCAACGTGACCCCTACCAGCGCTCCGAACAGCCAACCCTGCAGGTACTTCAGCCACGGAAGGGTGAAAACGTAGAAGGCGGGGTCGCGGCCGAAGATCGCCTCCGGGTCACCGAACTCGATCCCGCCGGACGAACGCCAGAGCAGGAACTCCTGCCAGTGTCCCGACGCGGCGAGGCCGACGAAGAGCGCCAGGACGGCGGCGCCGAGAGGAAGGGCCCACCGCAGGTACGGCTCGATGTTCTCCCGGAAGCGTTCGACGATCTCCTGCTCGGGCGTCAGGGCGACGATC
>JBKKAE010000009.1:0-5387 GCA_046714835.1 Actinomycetota bacterium
GGGGGGGGCCGCCCGGGGTTTGATCCCCCTGGCGGGGAATCAGGGGGGGACGGGCGGCCCCGGGGGGCCGCCCTTTCTGCACCTCGCGTCGTCGCGCCTGTGAGGCAGGCTCTTCGAGCTCTCACGCGTTCCGCAGGACCTCAAGTGAAGGATCGAGTCTGCCGACATCGTGAAGAGAAGCTTCTCTAGGTACTCGAAGGACGGACATGAGTCGACGCCATCCCAGCCGGCGGATCCGTGTGCGCCTCCATGGCGAACGCGGGTTCACCATCCTCGAAACGGTCATCGCGCTGATGGTTGTGTTCGCTTCGTTGACCGCGCTCACGTACACCGTGTCCAACGGCTTCCGGTACACCGGCTACGGCCGCGACCGCATCCAGGCGAGCGGGATCGCGAACCGGATCATGGAGGACATCCGCGGTTTGGCCTACACCAAGATCACGAACGGGATCCCGAACTCCGAGCTCGCAGCCGACAGCCGTGCCGTGAACTGCTCCGGCACGTTCCGCTTCCAGTCCTGCGCCGGGGAGAAGATCGTGTCCTCGACGTTCGACGCGGCCTACACCGCTGCATGGATCGTCCCACACACGGGCACCCTGGCGGTCGGCAACCTGGATGCGACCTACTCGACGTACATCACCAACGACACGCCGACCACCACGCCCTACCGGGTCACGGTGATCGTCCAGTGGGTGAACGGAGCGATCGCGAACGCCCCGAACAACTCGGTGAAGCTCCAGAGCCTCTTCTGGTCTCCCGACGGATGTGTGAACTCCACCACCCACCCGTTCGCGGCGCCGTGCCAGCCGTTCTTCTACGGGCAGGTCGACGCGCCGCAGGCCCGCTTCTCGGTCACGGGCCAGCTCTACGACTTCGCGATCGACTTCGACGCGCTCGCTGTGACACTCCCGGGCATCACCGCGACGACGCAGGAGGAGCAGACGAACCAGCTGAACGCCATGACCACCCTGTCGGGCATCACGTTCACGGACAGTGCCGGCGACGAGCAGGTGGGTGATCAGCGGGCGGCCACCGACGCCGACGATCAAGCGGAGACCGCAGCCGCGGCCACCGCGGGTGGCTCGACGACCAACGTCTCCTCCCTCACCCTGTCGAGAGTGGCCACCGGCGGCGTCGGCCAGCAGGTGGGCCTTCGAGCCAACGTCGCGGCCGGGGACCTCGAGGGTCGTTCCGCGTCGGTCGACGCGTCCGGCTCCGACGCCTACGCCTGTCCGACCACGGGCACTCGAGAGACCGACCTCCTGCCGTGCTCCGGCGCACATGTGCGCCAGGTGGGGACCGTCACGGTCGAGGTGCTTCACGCGCAGCTCCTGGCCGCCGTCGGTCCAGCCAACCTGCTTCGGGTCGTCGCCCCCGTCACGAACACCACCGCATGGATCGATCGCGACGTGGGAGGGACGAACGAGGACGGGCTGCTCGACGTGAACGCTAGCCGCACGCTCGGCACGATCCAGCTCGGAGGCTTCCCCAGCGCCGGCATGACCGCGCCGACCGGGATGAGTACCACGCAGACCAGCGACACGAACTACTGCGTTCGCCTGGTCGCGTATCAGGACACCGCGCGAGCTGTCGCAGGAGAGAGCACCGCGACCGCCCCCTCTGCATCCGTCTCGGCCGGCACGTTCTACTACTACAACGGTCTCGGCTACTCGAACAAGGCTGCGACCAACTCCACGCTGGATACGCAGACGGTCAGGTGCTCCAAGACGCAGCTCGTCGGTGCCTCGAGTGTGACGTGGCGGGTCACCGTCGCGTCGGGCGGGATCGTCCACGCAACCACCTCGACGGCGCAGACGGTCGATCCGACGGACGGGAACAAGCGCTGGGACATCTCGGCCTCGACCCACCCGATCGAGATCACGCTCCGATACGAGTTCATCGTGGATGGGATCACCCAGATCAACCTCCTGTCCACCTTCGACCCGGGCGACCTGCTGGCACACTCGATCTACGAGCCGCCGCCGGCCACCCAGGGGGCGTGAGCGGATGGATCGGCTGCGGCGCCGACTGCGAGATGAACGAGGCATGACCCTCGTCGAGCTCATCGTCGCGATGGGGATCCTGTCCATCGTGATGCTGGTCCTCACGACGACGCTCTCGAGCATCCAGCGGGCGGTGGTGGAAGAAGACGTCCGGATCCGGCTCAACGACCAGGCTCGTCTCGCGCTGCAGTCGATCGATCGCCTTGTCCGATCCGGCAACATCCTCTACGACCCGGTGGACGAGTCCGGGAACGACCCGTACGACGCCGGGGCGACGGGGTACCTGTTCCGCATCTACACACAGGCACAGCAGTCCGCGACCCAGGACGCACGCTGCGCGCTCTGGCTGGTGAACGACGACCAGCAGCTCATCTACCGCACGTGGCCGATCCTGGATCCCGCCTCGGCGAGCGACTGGACGGTCGTCGCCGACGGCATCGTGAACCGCGACCTGTCCGCACCTGCCTTCACGCTCGACCCGGCGGGTCGCACGATCGCCGTGGAGTTCCACGTGAATCCGGACCTCGCGAAGAGACCTCAGGCCACGCAGCTGATGGAGGCCTCGCTCACGGGACGGAACACGTCGTTCGGCTATCCGATCCAGCTGTGCTCGGAACTTCCCGATCCGCTCATCTGACGTGAGGAGACGACAAGCCATGTTCAGCCGACTGCGAGACGAGGAACACGGCGTCGCGATGATCATGGCGCTCGCCGTCTCATTCATCGTGCTGCTGCTCTCGACGGTGGTGATCGCACAGTCGATCCACTCGTTGGAATCCAGCGGCTACGACCGGGAGCGCTTGCTCTCCGTGAACGCCGCCGAGGCGGGAACGAACTACTGGTACGCGTTCCTCGAGACGACGCCACCGGTGGATATGGCGGCCGACGGAGGCTGCGACGGTGGGACGGGTGCGCTCACGATCAGTGATGTCGTGCAGTCGGGACCGTCGGCAGCCGCCTTCACATCGGTCGGCACGTTCTACGCGGCCAACGGGACCACGGTGATGAGCTGCTCCACGTTCAGCGACACGAACTACCCCTCGTTCGTCAAGGTTCTGTCGACCGGGACGATCAACGGATCGCCGAACCGGACCATCGAGACCTACGTCCGGCTCACCCCCAACTTCGGTGGCTTCGGAGCCGCGATCCTGGCGGTCAACGGCGCGACGATCACGAACAACTTCACCGTCAACGGGAACAGCGGCAACGACGGCGACATCTACGTCTTGAACGGGGACCTGGTCATCTCGAACGGGATGACCCTGTACGGGAACGTCTACGTGCCGACCGGCTCCGCCGCGTTCCAGAACAACTCCGTCGTGAAGGGAAGCATCTGGGCTCGGGACAACGTGGACGTCCAGAACCCGGCCACCATCGAGGGCGCCGCCCTCTCGTCCGAGGGAGACATCGTCGGTTCCGGCTTCATCAACGACGACGCCACGGCGGCCGGCGACGTCGACTCCACCAACCTCACGATCGGTGGCACCGTCACCGAGTTCGTGAGCATGCCGGACGTGCCCTCGCAGACGTTCCCGCAGATCACCTCCAGCACGGCGGCGTGGATCACAGCCGGCTACACGCTCGTCGACTACAGCGCCAACCCGGGGGCCACAAAATGCCTCAAGGCTCGCGACTGGATCAAGAACACCTGGGCCTCGAGCGGCGTCACCAACGCGCTGATCCGCATCGATCAGACCTGCACCTTCACCCCACCCAACAACGAGACCTACTCGATCATCGGACACCTCGGCATCCTGTCCGACGGTGGATTCAACCTGTCGCAACGGTCCACCTGGAACGGCACCTCGGGATCGATCAAGAACATCCACTTCATCAGCGTGTACTCGGCTACGTGCAGCGGGACGACCAAGGACATCAGCGTCGGCAACAACGCGAACTTCAACAGCTTCACGCAGGTGTCCTTCTACACGCCATGCAGGGCCACGATGAGCAATCAGAACGCCTTCGCCGGCCAGGTGCTGGCGAGGGATGTCACGATCGGCAACAACTTCAGGATGTCCTACAAGCCGGTGCTGGTGCCCGGCATCACCGGTGTCACCGGCTTCAAGCAGGACATCTCCTACATCCACGAATGAGTGTGAGGTTCTTCCACCACCGCGGCACCACCTGCGGGTAGGGTTCGCCCTCGTGGATGACGCGTGGATCCGCGCGATCGTCGCCCTGCCGTTCGGACTCGGCGTGGGCAGCTTCATGACGGTCGCGGTCCATCGCCTCCCGAGGGGAGAGTCCGTCGTACGACCTCGATCGAGGTGCCCTTCCTGTGGAGCCGAGATCGGAGCTCGCGACAACATCCCGGTGCTCTCGTGGCTGTTGCTCCGGGGCAAGTGCCGGCGATGCGGTGCACGCATCTCCGTCGAGTACCCCTTGGTCGAGCTGGCCACGGCGGGTCTCGTCGTCCTCACGGCGATCCGGTACCCGAACCCGTGGCAGGCGGTGTTGGTCGGAGGTCTCCTCGCGCTCATGCCGGGGATCGCCCTGATCGACCTCAGACATCGGATCATCCCCAACCGCTTGATGTACCCCTCGCTCGCTCTCTTCCCCGTGCTCATCGTGCTCGCCTGGTTCATCGGCGAGGCGGCAGACCCGGTCCGTGCGGGCATCGGGCTCCTGTTGTACGGGGGGATCCTCTTCGTCGTCGCTGCGGTGTCCGGGGGGATGGGGATGGGCGACGTGAAGCTCGCCGCCCTGATCGGGCTGGTCCTCGGGTCGCTCGGCCTCCGCTTCGTCGGTGTGGCCGCGGGCGCGGCGATCGCCTTGGGGGGTCTCGGGGGGCTGGTCGCTCTGGCGATCGGCAGGGGTCGGAAGAGCGCGATCCCGTTCGGGCCTTACCTCGCGGTGGGTGCCGTGGTGGCGGGCCTGTGGGGCGAAGAGATCGCCTCCTGGTACATCGGCCGCTTCCTCTGATCAAGGCCCCTGAGACTCTCGCCACGACTTCGTAGGCCCGCTTCCTCCGCCGTCGTTCCTCTCGGGCCTCCTTACCTTCGGACCAGCGATCCAGCGCATCAGTTCTTGAGGGTCCGAGATGTTTGACTTCGCTAGTTGCCTGGTGTTTCGTAACACTTCCAACGAGGCAGGTGTGCCTCAAAGCCTCTGATGTGGCTGATGTGCTTCATGTGACATATGAGATACACCGAAGGAGCTTGGTGAGCGGATCAAGGGCGTTCGTGACGGGGAGGCTCTTCACCGTGGCCGAAGTAGCCGCGGCGATGCGCGTCTCCAACATGACCGTCTACCGGCTCATCCGGTCGGGTGAGCTCCCGGCGCTCCGGGTGGGCAAGGGCTACCGGATCTTCGAGGCGGATCTCGAGCGGTTCCTGGAGGGACGTTCCGTGCACGTGGAGGGCGGCTAGTGCCGAAGACGAG
>JBKKAE010000010.1:0-3096 GCA_046714835.1 Actinomycetota bacterium
GCTCTACGGGATCCGCGTCGCGGACCAGAAGCGGCTCGCCGCCGATGGCTTCCGCATCCGCGTGCTGATCAGCTACGGGAGCCATTGGTACCCGTGGTTCATGCGAAGGCTCGCGGAGCACCCGGGCAGGAATCTCTGGCTCGCGATCCGAAACCTGCTCACTCGTCGCTGAGTCGTCGAACACCCGCTTCTAGACTGACTCGATGTCCCAGCGACTGCACGGAGCGATCGCGGCAGCGGTGACGCCGCTCAAGGACGGGGGTCGGGCCATCGACCCGGATGCCATCGCACCGCTCGTCGGGTTCCTCGCGAACGGGGGCGTCGACGGGATCCTCGCCTGCGGGACCACGGGCGAGGGGGTCCTTCTTTCGGTCGACGAACGCAGGCACGTCGCCGAGGCATTCCTCGCGGTCAGACCCGACGGTTTCCAGGTCGCGATCCATGCCGGGGCGCAGACCACGCGGGACACGGTCGCGCTCTCGGCGCACGCGCTGGAGATCGGCGCCGACGCCGTCGCGGTGATCGCACCGCCGTATTTCCCGCTCGGCTCGCGGGAGCTCTTCGATCACATGCGTTCCGCCGCCGCCGCGTGCGACCCACTGCCCTTCTATGTCTACGAGTTCGCTGCCCGCAGCGGCTACGCGATCTCGGTAGACGTCATCCAGCAGCTCGGGCGCGAACAGACGAACGTCGTCGGCCTGAAGGTGAGCGACACGCCGTTCGACGCGATCGAGTCGTATCTCATCGATGGCATGGACGTCTTCATCGGCTCTGAACCACTCGTGCGCGCAGGGATGGAACGCGGTGCAGTCGGCGCGGTCTCCGGACTCGCGTCGGCGTGGCCCGAGGTGGTCGCCGCGCTCGTGCACGAACACAGTCCCGAAGCCCACCTGCGTGTCACCGAGCTCCGCGAAGGACTCGAGGGCATCCCGTTCCACGCGGCGCTGAAGCAGGTGCTCACGGATCGAGGTGTGCTGCCCCATGCGGACGTCCGGCCACCGCTCCGAGGCCTCACCCTGGAAGAACGCACCGCCGTGTCGGTGCTCGAGACGAAGGCTTGACGCTGGGGGCCGGGCGCCGATACTTTGTTGCACTTGCAACTCCGACCTTCCAGATGGGATTCGATCCGATGATCCGGACGCGAACGGCAGGGCAAGTGGCGGCGATGATCCCCGACCGTCTCTGCTGCTGTCCCGAGGTGACCACCGAGGCCGAGCACGGCCTCGTACCCCTCGCGCGGCCGTAGCGGTCCCGGATCGCGAAGCACCTACCGGTCGCCGCGAGGCGGCCGTTCCCATCTCCGGAAGGCAATATCGATGGCGCTCACCGAACGCAAGGCTCCCCGCCCCCGTGGACAGGGCCAATGGGCGCTCGGCTACCACGAGCCCCTGAACGGCGCCGAGCAGATCAAGAAGGAGGCCGAGCCGCTCGAGGTCCGTGAGCGGATCGAGCGGATCTTCGCCGCCGGCGGGTTCCGCTCGATCGGCAAGCAGGACCTGCGCAACCGGATGCGCTGGTGGGGCCTGTACACCCAGCGGAAGCAGGGTGTACCCGGTGAGCGCACGGGCAGCGCCGAGCCCGAGGAGCTCGAGGACGAGTTCTTCATGATGCGCATCCGGATCGACGGGGGGCGGCTGACATCAGACCAGCTCCGCGCGATCGCGTGGGCGAGCGAGACGTACGGTCGCGACCTCGCGGACATCACGGACCGGCAGAACGTGCAGCTGCATTGGATCCGGATCGAGGACGTCCCGGCGATCTTCGAGCACCTCGAATCGACCGGGCTCACGACGGCCGAAGCGTGCGGGGACACGCCGCGAGTGATCCTGGGCTGCCCACTCGCCGGGATCGCGGCCGACGAGGTCGTGGATGCGACGCCCGCGATCGCCGAGATCCGTGACCGGTTCATCGGGACGACGGAGTTCTCCAACCTCCCGCGCAAGTACAAGTCGTCGATCAGCGGCTGCGCCTCGCGTTGCACCGACCCCGAGATCAACGACATCTCGCTCGTCGGCGTCGATCACCCGGAGCTCGGCGCCGGCTACGACCTGTGGGTGGGAGGTGGGCTCTCGACGAACCCCATGTTCGCCCAGCGCCTCGAGGCCTTCGTCACACCCGATCGGGCGGCAGAGTCATGGTCGGCGGTGCCCAGCCTCTTCCGCGAGTACGGCTACCGTCGCTCGCGCAATCACTCCAGGCTCAAGTTCCTGGTCAGGGACTGGGGCGCCGAGGAGTTCCGCCGGGTCCTCGAGGAGGAGTTCCTCGACTCGCCGCTCCCCGATGGGCCTGCGCCGGCGCCGGCTCCGCTGCCGGCGCGCGCTCACATCGGCGTGCATGCGCAGCTCGACGGCCGCACATTCGTCGGCTTCGCGCCGAGAGCCGGGCGATTGAGCGGCCACCAGCTGCGGCTGGTCGCCGACCTCGCTGACCGGTTCGGAAGCGGGAGCATCCGTACGACCTCGCGCCAGAAGCTCGTGATCGTCGACGTCGAGGAGGCCTCCACCGCAGAACTCGCTGCACGCCTGGACGAGCTCGACCTCCCAGTCGCGCCCAGCCCGTTCCGCAAGGGCGTCATGGCGTGCACCGGGATCGAGTTCTGCAAGCTCGCGATCGGCGAGACCAAGGGCCGGGCCCGATGGCTCGCGGAGGAGCTGGACCAGCGACTCCCGGGACTCGACGAGGAGATCCGGATCCACGTGAACGGCTGCCCCAACTCCTGCGCACGGTTCCAGGTCGCCGACATCGGTCTGATGTCCGCGCTCGCACGGCGCCCCGACGGCACGAAGTCCGACGCGTTCCTCGTGCACCTGGGTGGCACCGTCGGAGACGGGATCGACGGAGAGGGCGGTGCTTCGTTCGGACGCAAGGTGAAGGGCGTCCGCGTCTTCGCCGAGGATGCCGCCGACTACGTCGAGACGCTGGTCAAGCGCTACCGCGCCCGGCGAGGGGCGGATCGACCGAACTTCACTGAGTTCGTCCGAGGGATGGACGACGACGAGCTCACCGTGTTCGCCACGCCGGAGGGAGGCCGATGAGCTCGGTGACGCCACGCGCCGTGCCGTTCTACTGCCCGTTCTGCGGCGAGCAGGAGCTGCG
>JBKKAE010000011.1:0-2808 GCA_046714835.1 Actinomycetota bacterium
GTCTTCGCGTACCGGGTCGATCGCGACGACGAGGCATCCGGGGAACCGAGCCCCACAGGGTCGCCGTCGTGATGCGCCGCCGCCTGATCGCGACCATCGCCTCGCTCGCGGCGGGCGTCGCGGGGCACGGCGCCGCGACGCTCCAGGCGACGCCCGCCGCGAGCGCCCCACTCCTGCAGATCGGGGACGCGCACGCCGAGTTCGCTCCCTCTCTTCGTGGGAACAAGCCGATCTTCATCCTGATCCTGGGGAGCGACGCGCGCCCGGGCACGCCTCTGGAGGGCGGCCTCTGCGACTCGATCCATGTCCTCGGGATCAATCCCAAGGCGAAGCGGGCCACGCTCGTCGGGATCCCCCGTGACTCCTACGTGCGGGTCGCGGGCGGCGGCAGCGACAAGATCAACAACGCCCTCCCGCGAGGGGGCGTGAAGGGGATGATCACCACGGTCGAGGATCTGACGGGCGTCACCCTCGACTACTACGTGCTCACCGGTTTCGACGGGTTCAAGAGGATCTTCGAATCGCTCGGCGGCCTCAAGATCGACATCCCGTACTCGTTCGAAGGCCACGAGTTCACGCCGTTCGAAGAGGGACGGCAGACGCTGACCGGCCCGCAGGCGCTCGAGTACACGCGCACGCGCAAGAACCTCTCCCAGGGCGACTTCGACCGCTCGATGAACCAGGGACGGGTCCTGCAGGCGGCGTTCACGCAGTTCCAGGCCGAGTTCCAGAAGGACCCGACCGCCCTGTTCCACTGGATCGCGGTGGGCATGCGCAACGTCACCACCGATGTCCCCGTGGGTGAGCTGCTGACGCTCGGCTTCGCCTCGTCCGAGATCAGTCCCAAACGGGTCACCAATCTCGTGGCCGTGGGGAGCATCGGGACGGCGGGAGGGACCAGCATCGTCAACCTCCCCTCCCCGAACCCAGTGTTCGAGGACATGGCGGCCGATGGCTACGTGCTGCCGCAGGACATCCCGCCTGCCAACGCGCCCTCGGGCTAGCGTTGAAGGAGGAGCGCATCCCCCCTCGGTTCCGCCGCCGGACAACGCTCATCGGATCCGCGCTCGCCTCCCTGCTGGCGATCGGCACGGTCGTGCTTCTCACGCAGGAGGACGACGCGCCCGTGAGAGGTCTCCATCGCGACGTGGAGGTGCCCACGGACGGCGACGACGTCGTCGCCTCGACGCCCGAGTTCCCGTTCGCGCAGGCGACGCGAAAGGTGGTCCCCACCTCGGGGGGACGCATCAAGCGGCGTCAACGGGAGGCCGGCGAGCACGCCGAGGTGGCGGCCCGCACCATCCTCGACGGCCTGTACACCGAGGGATTCCTCGATCCCGCGAATTGGACCCGAGGAGAGTACGCGAGCGCGTTCGGCGGATTCGCGAGAGGGACCAGGAAACGTGCGGTGGCACACCCAGGCCTGCTCACCGCCGGCGTTCGGGCCGGTGATCGCTACGAGGAGATCCTGCCGGTGGCCGGCCGCATCGACACGCGTGTCCTCGTCGCTCGGGGCGGCAGACCGACGCTCGTCCTGAGCTTCGTTCGGTTCTCGGCGGTCGCCACGGGGCCCGAGCCCGTCACGTTCCGTTCCACAGGCCAGTTCTTCTTCGAACGTGTCCGAGGGTCGTGGAAGATCGTGTCCTTCCACGTCACCCGGGCCGATGCGCCCCGGGAGCCGAAGTGACGCGTCGAGCCCTCATCGCGCTCATCATCGTCTGCTCGTGGTTGGCCGGCTCCACGCTCGGCTCGATCGAGGGGCTCCCGGAGGCCAGGGCGGGGACGGCCGGGCTCGCGTTCGGCCGTGCCCACGACGGCTACACACCCGAGCCCTCGGGACGACGAACCATCACGATCCTCGCGATCGGCTCGGATGCACGGCCGGGGCAGAACCCGCTCCGCTCTCGCGCGGATTCGATCCACGTGATCTTCCTCCACCCCCGGAAGGAGAGGGCCGTCATCGTCGGGATCCCTCGAGACTCGTGGGTGTCGATCCCGGGGCTCGGCACCAGCAAGATCAACGCTGCGATGGCCAGTGGTGGGCCGTCGAGGATGGTGGAAACGGTCGAACGGAACTTCGGCGCTCGGATCGACTACTGGGCGGTCACGTCGTTCTGGGGGATCGCTCGCATGGTCGACCGGGTCGGTGGACTGCGGATCCGGATCCCGTTCCGGATGCAGGACCCGTTCTCCGGCTCCAACTTCCACCCCGGCTTCCGGCGGCTACACGGGAAGCAGGTCCTCGCGTTCGCGCGCGATCGCAAGAGCGTGGCCAGCGGAGACTTCGGACGGCAGGAGAACGGCGGGCGCGTCTTCATCGCCGCCCTGACCCAGTTCCGGAGGGAGTACCGGAAGAACCCGAGCCGCCTGCTCGCGTGGATCGCGGCCGGCGCGCGGAACATGGATACCGACCTCCCTCTGGGTGAGCTCGTCGATCTCGCGTTCACCGCCAGCGGGATCCGGCCGAACGACGTCCGCAACGTGGTCCTCCCCGGCGGTACCGGGTCCGTCGGCGGGCTGTCGGTGGTGACGCTTTCGATGGGGACGGCACGCGCGATCTTCCGCGACGCCAAAGAGGACGGCGCGCTGCGGCGAGCCAACATCCCTCGCAGTCCGACCGGAGCACGGTGAGTCGGCGCCGGTGAGGCCGCTCCCCGGACGAGTGGCGGCACCACGAACTTCGCGTCAGAGGGCCGATGATACGCTCCGCCGGAAGCAACCGAACCGCCTCCCGACGACCCGCATCCGGTGACCGTGCACGAAGACCTCATCGACATACACCCCGGCCGCCAGCGCGCAGCGCTGGCG
>JBKKAE010000012.1:0-2969 GCA_046714835.1 Actinomycetota bacterium
ATGTAGGGCAGGCCCAGCTGGTCGAGCTTGTGGAGGATCCGCATGCGATCCTCGACCGAGTACGAAAGGCCCGGCGCCTGGGCGCCGTCCCGCAGGGTCGTGTCGTAGAGCTCGACCTTGGGACCGCGGCCGGCGGTCGCGGGGCCACTCATCCCGCCGCCGCCTCGAGGACGAGGTCGCCGACCTCCTGGGTCGAGTAGCCCATCTCGCCGGCGCGCATCGACCCGAGCTTGGTGCAGGCGAAGCGGATCCCGGCGTCGATGCGTGCCGCCGCTCCGCCCTCGCCGAGCTGCGACAGCAGCATCCCGGTGGCGCCGATCGCCGCGAGGGGGTTGATCGTTCCCTTGCCGGTCTCGGATGGGGCGGTCCCGCCGATCGGCTCGAACATCGACACGCCGATCGGGTTGATGTTCCCACCGGCGGCGATGCCCATCCCGCCCTGGATCATCGCGCCGAGGTCCGTGATGATGTCGCCGAACATGTTGTCGGTCACGATCACGTCGAACCGCGACGGGTCGTCCAGGAAGTAGATGCAGGCCGCGTCGACGTGCACGTAGTCGGTCACGACGTCCGGGTACTCGGCCGCGACCTCGTTCACCACCCGCTGGTACAGATCGCCGGCGAACGTCAGCACGTTCGTCTTGTGGACGAGCGTCAGCTTCCGCCGGCGGCCCGGATGCATCGCGAGGTCGAACGCGTATCGCACGATCCGCTCGACGCCGTGCCGCGTGTTCACCGAGGACTGCACGGCGACCTCGTGGCGCGTGCCCTTCCGATGGAACCCGCCGACCCCGCTGTAGAGCCCCTCGGAGTTCTCGCGGACGACGATCATGTTGACGTCGTCCTCGGTGTGCGAAGGCACCAGCGTCTGCACGCCCGGATACCGGATCACCGGACGGAGGTTCACGAACTGATCCAGCTCGAAGCGGATCCGCAGCAGCAGGTCGCGCTCGAGGATCCCCGGCGGCACCCGGGGGTCGCCCACGGCCCCCAGCAGGATCGCGTGTGTCTCCCGGAGGGCCTCGAGGTCGGCGTCCGGGAGGGTTTCCCCCGTCCGCAGGTACCGCTCGGCGCCGAGGTCGAAGTCGATCAGCTCCACCTCGAAGCCGTCACGAACCGACTCGAGGACCTTCAGCGCCTCCGCGATCACCTCCGGTCCGGTCCCGTCGCCCCGGATCACCCCGATCCGGTACGGACGGGGACCGGCGTCGAGTCGCTCGCGCCGAGTCTCCGTCGCGACCACGGCGCTCATGGGGTGACCTCGTTCGTCCCGTGCGTGGCGGTCTCGACCGACGTCTCCCCGACAGACGCCGCCTCCTGCACCGCCAGCGCCCGATTGATCGCGGCTAGGTACGCACGGGCGCTCGCCTCGACCACGTCGGTCGCGACACCCCGGCCGGTCACGTGCCGACCGTCGATCTCGAGCTGCACGACCACGTCACCTAATGCGTCGGACCCACCGGTCACGGACGAGACGTTGAAGGTGATCAGGCGCGCCTCGACCCCGGCGGCTCGCTGGATCGCGCCGCAGGCGGCGTCGATCATCCCGTCGCCCATCGCGGACTCCTCGATCACCTCGTCGCCCTTGCGGAGCCGGACGGTCGCGGTCGGCGCGAGGTGGGTGCCGCCGCCCGAGGCCAGGGACTCGAGGACGAGAAGATCCTCCTTCCCGCTGCCGACCTCTTCCATGACGATCGCGGCGAGATCTTGGTCCGTGATCTGGATCTTCCGGTCGGCGAGCTCCTTGAAGCGCGCGAACGCCCGGTTCATGTGGTCGGGGTCGATCGAGATGCCGACCTTCTCCAGCGCATCGGCGAACGCGTGTCGTCCCGAGTGCTTGCCCAAGACGATCTGATTGCCTTCGAGGCCTATCTCGAGCGGATCCATGATCTCGTAGGTCGCCCGGTTGGCGAGGACACCGTGCTGGTGGATGCCGCTCTCGTGAGCGAACGCGCTCGCCCCGACGACCGCCTTGTTCGGTTGCACCGAGTAGCCCGTGAGCGAGGAGACGAGCCGGGAGGTCCGCACGATCTCTTTCAGATGGAGCCCGTGGCGCACGCCGAGCGCCTCTCCGCGCGTTCGCACGATCATCGCCATCTCCTCGAGCGAGCAGTTGCCGGCTCGCTCGCCGATGCCGTTCACCGCCACCTCGACCTGGCGCGCGCCGTTCTCGACCCCCGCGAGGGAGTTCGCGACCGCGAGGCCAAGGTCGTTGTGGCAATGGGTGGAGATGACCACGTGATCCGGCGTCCGCTCGCGGACGATCCGCACGAGCTCGCCGAACTCCGCCGGCGTCGCATAACCCACCGTGTCGGGCACGTTGATCGTCGTCGCGCCGGCCTTGACCGCCACGTCGAAGCACGCGAGCAGGTAGTCGAGCTCCGTGCGCGTCGCGTCCTGGGCGCTGAACTCCACGTCGTCGGTGTACCCCGCGGCCAGGCGTGTGCCCTCCTCGATCGCATCCAGCACCTGCTGCCGCGACATCCGGAGCATGTCCTCCATGTGGATCTGCGAGGTCGAGATGAAGACGTGGATCCGGAACCGGTCCGCGCCCTTCAGGGCCGCGGCCGCGCGCTCGATGTCGCCGGGGACCACGCGAGCGAGCGAGGCGATCACCGGACCCTTCACGCTGGTCGCGATCTCACGGACGGCGTCGAACTCGCCATCCGAGGAGACCGCGAACCCCGCTTCCAGGATGTCGACACGGAGGCGAGCGAGCTGCTCAGCGATCTCGACCTTCTCGTCCTTGGTGAGCGCGATGCCGGGAGCCTGCTCCCCGTCGCGCAGGGTGGTGTCGAAGAACCGGACTACGTCGGGGTCCTTGGCGGCGCTCACGGAGGATGCACTTTCTGTTCGCTGCGCAGCCACGGCATCATCTTGCGGAGCTCACGTCCCACCTCTTCGAGCCGGGACGAGCGCGCCTCACGCCGCTTCGCCAGGAACTCCGGGAAGCCTCCGTCGGCCTCCGC
>JBKKAE010000013.1:0-4002 GCA_046714835.1 Actinomycetota bacterium
GGGTCCGGATGTTCTGCATGTCCGTGTACGCCTGCGCGCCGCCCAGGTCGGCCATGGGGCGGTAGAAGAACATCAGGAAGATGCCGGTGATCGTGAGAAGGATGAACAGGAAGAACGAGAGCCCGCCGAGGCAGAACGTGTAGGTCAGCTTCAGCCCGTGCCGTTTCACCTTCACCGGGTGGAGGTGGTACAGCACGTTGTTCATGGTCGCGAGCGCGCGGTCGCGCGACGTGTCCTTGTAGCCCTTCCGGAAGATCGAGCCCGGCCGGAAGATCGACTTCCAGACCTCTGATTCCCGGAGACGGTCGCCGACCTCGCTCGGCGACGGGGGCTTCAACTTCAACGCGCTCCCCCTCTCGCGGCCGGCACGATCACTCGTCCGCCGCCTGCGACGCCGGGACCTCGGCCATCGTCCGCTTGCCGCCGGAACCGTCCGGCAGCCGCGCATAGTACAGCGTGTCCGTCGGGCACCGGTCCACACAGACGGAGCACCGGGTGCAGGCGTTGTCGTCCACGATGAAGATGGCCGACGAGGTGATGACCTCCGCCTCCGAGGCCGGCGTCTCGGCGTCTTCCACGATGCCGGGAGAGAGCATGAAGATGCAGTTCCATGGACACACGTCCTCGCACGCCCGGCACAGGATGCAGTTGTCCGGATCGAGCATCAGGTGCTTGGGTGACTTCACGCCCTGCGCGAGCCACGCGGGGTCGACCGCCTCGAGGTTGTAGTCCTCGTGGATGTCGACTTCGGTCTTGGTGAAGGGCATCTCTTGTCTCCTACCGGTACCCACCGGTGGGGCGAACGTCGCCGGACTCGCCGCGGAGCTTGCGCCGCCAGTTCTGCAGGATGGAGCCGAGGACGAGGACCGTGATCACCGGGCCGGTGGTGAGCCCCATCGCGATCGCGTCGCGCAGCATGAGCAGTCCCTCTGAGGAGAGCCACAGGAAGGACCCCGTCGAGAACGGGCTTCCACCGAAGTTGAACGGCTCCCGGAGGAAGGCCTCCAGGTCCGTGGGGCCCTGCCAGCCCAGCTTCTGCTCCGAGTAGTACATCCACCACGACGGCAGCACCGCCGCCGAGATCAGCAGGAAGAACAGCAGCGCCAATGCGAAGAGGACGGCGCTCGTCCAGGACCACTCGAAGTTCCTGAGGAACGCCTCGACATGGCGCTTGACGGTCTGGATGGGCGATCTGGCTGCGGTATCGACCTGGCTCATGCGCTCGCTTGCTCCATGGGCGGGCGAATCATAACCGGGCCTCGGGGGGCCTTGCCCTGCTCGTGGCTCCCGCTCCCACTCGTGAAGGTTTTCACGAGCGGACCCAGACTATGTCCCGGCCGGAGCACAGACAACTCACGCAGGCCGCGATGGGAGACTGGCATGATGCTCGCCGCACTGGTCGATGAGGGGCTCTCGTCCTGGTGGGCGCCGGCCCTGGCCTTCGCAGCCGGGGTGGTGTCGTTCGCCAGCCCGTGCGTCCTGCCGCTGGTGCCCGGCTACGTCTCTTTCGTCACCGGGAGCCGCGCCACCGAGGGCGAGGGCCGGCGCCCGCTCCTGCCGATCCTGCTGTTCATCCTGGGGTTCACCATCGTGTTCACGCTGCTCGGCGCGTTCGCGGGGACGTTCGTCCGGTTCTTCCGGGACCCCTGGTTCCAGCGGGCTGCCGGGCTGGTCGTGCTGGTGCTGGGGTTGCTGATGCTGGGTTACGCGTTCAGCCGCGGCTCGCCGCGGCTGTACGCGGAACGACGGCCGCTGCTCGATCGGGCGCGCCCCGGCACGGTCGGGGCGCTCCCGCTCGGGATGGCGTTCGCCGCCGGGTGGACGCCGTGCATCGGGCCGGTGCTGGGCGGCATCCTGGGGATCGCGGCGAGCGGTGGCGCGGTGAAAGGGGCCGCCCTGCTCGTCGTGTATTCGCTCGGCCTCGGGGTGCCGTTCCTGCTGGTGGGTATCGGCGCCGACCGGCTGGTGAACAGCCTCGGATGGGTGCGGCGGAACTACCGCTTGATCGCGGGGGTGTCGGGGGCGCTGCTCGTGGCGGTCGGTGTGCTGTTGATGACGGGCCTCTTCCAGCGATTCATCGCGCCGCTCGCGCGCTACGCCCCGGGGCTATGAGCGTGCCTGGCCGTGGGGGTTGTCGGCTGACGTGTCAGCTTCTGACGGCGGCGAAGGAAGCTCTCGCCGCCTCGGGCCCTCCACGCCGGGGATGGACGGGTGCAGTAGGCGCTCCTAGCATCGGGGCCCCATGACCACCTCGGCCGCCCCCACGCTGCGCCAGTCCGTCGCCCTGGTCTGGCGCACATTGCGGTCGATGCGCACGGCGTTGATCCTCCTGTTGATCCTCGCCGCGGCCGCGGTGATCGGGTCACTCCTGCCCCAGGTCCCCAACTCGCCGGAGCGGGTGGGTCAGTACCTCGACGATCACGAGTTCTGGGGAACGATGTTCTTCCGCGCGGGCTTCTTCGACGTCTACGGCTCGTGGTGGTTCGTCCTGATCACGGCGCTGCTGTTCGTCTCGCTGGCCGCGTGCCTGTTCCCCCGGACCAGAGCCATGATCCGGGCGGTCCGTCAGCGGCCGATCCACGCGAGGGAGCTCGACGGCTTCCGCCACCACGCGGAGGTACGGGTCGGCACGGGGCCCGACGAGGCCGCCGTGACGGCGGCGCGCTACTTGAGGAGGAAGCGGTTCCGCGTTTCCCGCGATGGCCTCGGCGTCGCCGCCGAGAAGGGAGTACTGCGCGAGATCGGGAGCCTCCTGTTCCACTGGGCCTTCTTCCTGCTGTTGCTCGGCGTGATCATCGGCAAGGGGACGGGGTTCACCGGCCGCGCGGTCGTGACGGAGGGCGAGACGTTCGTCGACGCCCTGCCCAGCTACGCTGGCCAGATCCGCACCGGCAGGTACTTCGGCGGCGACTTCACCGGGGTCGGCTTCCAGCTGCTCGACTTCGAGGACACGTACCGCCCCAACGGGCAGGCGATCGACTTCGTCTCGCGGGTGCGGTTCCTCGATCGTGACGGCCGGCCGACCGACACCGAGACGATCCGCGTGAACCATCCGGCGGAAGCGGGGGGTCTGCACTTCTTCCAGGAGGGATTCGGCTGGTCGCCGGTCGTCGACGTGTCGCTGGAGGGAGAGCGACTGTGGTCCACGCCGATCGAGATGGCGAGGGACGATGCGCCGGATGGGGTGCCCGCCACCGCGATGCCGTGGCGCGGCGTCATCAAGCTGACCGCGCCCGAGCCCGACGTCATGATCACCCTCGAGCTCTGGCCGGACTTCCGCGCGTTCGCCAACTTCCAGCTCACCGGTGAGCCGACTTCCATGCTCGGGCAGTTCGACCCCTACATCCGATACTCCGTGTACGCAGGCGAGATCACCGACCCGGCGCTGTCGACGTTCGACACGACGGGGCTCCGGCGCATCGGACGCTCCGACCTTCGCGCGGCGGCGACGAGCACCTTCGACGTGCCCGAAGCCGGCGAGCTCCGGCTCTCGTTCTCGGAGCTCCGGCAGTACAGCGTGTTCCTCATCAGCCGTGACGTGGGCATCCCGGTGGTGCTGGCCGCCGCTATCCTCGTACTCGTGGGACTCATCCCCTCGCTGTACGTCTCCCGGCGGAAGGTCTGGATCCGGGCGGAGGCCGCCCCCGGCGGCGCGCTCGTGAAGATCGGAGGCTTCGCCCTGCAGAGGAAGGACGCCTTCGAGGAGGAGTTCGATCGGATCGTCCGGGGTATCGGGGGACGCGAGGCCGTCGAGGCGCAATCGGAGGAAAGGGTGGGGACGCCGTGAACTGGGCGAAGATCTCGAGCACGTCCTTCGACGTGACGATCTGGCTCTACCTCGGCGCCATGGTGCTCTCCTTCGCCTACCTGGCGGCCCGGCAGAACCGGCTGTGGGTGGTCGCGCGCGTCGTCACGATCGCCGGCGCCACGACCAACCTCGTCTGGATCGTCGCTCGAGGGATGGCCGCCGACCGCGTGCCGTGGGGCAACATGTTCGAGTAC
>JBKKAE010000014.1:0-2596 GCA_046714835.1 Actinomycetota bacterium
TTGGCTGGGGGGCTCGGTGTTGTTTAAAACACTCTGGCGCGAGCGCGAGACGCGTCGCTCTCGAGCTCGCGGGCTCACCGCGTCCTATCCGATCTCTCCGGGTCGTTTCCCCGACTCGCGTCCCGCATCCACGAGCTCCGCAGGCGTGTTCGGGATCTCCACCCGGCTCTCCGCCGCCACGTGGCCCTCGACGTCGAGCTTGGGCAGCCACTCCAGCCAGCGCGGCAGGTACCAGTTCGCTGTGCCGAGCAGCTTCATCGCCGACGGGACCAGGATCGTCCGCACGATCGTGGCATCGAGGAAGACCGCAACCGCCAGACCGAATCCCATCTGCTGGAGTGGCGCGAGGCGGCCGGCGGCGAACCCCCCGAACACCGCCACCATGATGAGCGCGGCGCCGGTGATGATGCCGGCCGTCGTGCGCAGGCCGTACGCGACGGATCCCGTGTTGTCCCCCGTCCGGTCGTAGTGCTCACGGATCCGCGTGAGCAGGAACACGTGGTAGTCCATCGAGAGCCCGAACAGGACGGAGAACAGGAACAGCGGCAGCCACGCCTCGATCGACTCGACCTGGATGAAGTTCAGCGTCGAGGCGATGTCCTTCACGAACCCCGGCCCCACGCCCTGTTGGAAGAACATCACGACCGTGCCGTAGGCAGCCCCCACTGATAGCAGGTTCATGAGGATCGCCTTGACGGGCAGCACCACCGACCGGAACACGACCGTCAGGAGCAGGAACGAGAGACCCAGCACGAACGCGAAGACGATCGGCGTGTACGCGTCGGCCTGGCTGAAGAAGTCGACGTTGAACGCGGTCTCCCCGCCCACCAGCACTCGGGCATCCGTGTCGGCGAACGCACCGGGCACGTACACCTCCCGGAGGTCCCGGATGGCCTGGACCGAGACGTCCTCGTAGATGTCCCCTCGGAACGGGATGGCCAGCACGGCAAGATCGCCGGCATCGTTCACCTCGAGCGGGCTCGGAGGAGCGAACGCTTCATCTTCGGTCACGGTCGCGGTGAGCTCGTCGATCGCGCTCTGCACGTCCGGCGCAGCGATGTCGCCGTCGATCACGACCTGCGCGGGCTCGGAGAGACCTCCCGCGAAGTTCTCCTCCAGCAGGACGAACGCCCGCTTGGAGTCGATGTCGTCCGGCAGCGTGCTCACCCCGGACGCCCCCGTGTGGATGCTGAAGTACGGCATGGCAAGCAAGACGAGGAGACCGGCTCCCGCGATGAGGCTGACCACAGGTCGGCCCATCACGAGGCGGGTGGCACGGTCCCAGAACCCCGTCCCCGCCTCGACACGACCTGCCTTCCTCCGAACGCGGAGCGCGTTCACCTTGTCGCCCATCAGCGAGAGGATCGCCGGCAGCAGCGTCATCGAGGCCGCCACGGCGACCAGGACGACGAAGATCGCCCCACCCGCCAGGCTCCGGAAGATCGTGTTCGGGACGATCAGCAGCCCGAGCAATGCGAGAACCACCGTCATCCCGCTGAAGAACACCGCTCGGTTCGCGGTGCCGCCGGCGCGGCCGATCGCCTCCTGCTTGTCGCGACCGTGGAGCCGTTCCTCGCGGTACCGGGCCACGATGAACAACGAGTAGTCGATCCCGACCGCGAGGCCGATCATCGTGATCATGTTCTGCACGAAGAACGAGAAGTCGAAGGCGAGTCCTGCCACCGCGGTCGCTCCCATCGCGATCGCGATCGAGAACGCGGCCAGCAGGATCGGGACGAGCCCTGCGACTACCGCACCGAGGACCACGACCAATACGATGAGCGCGACGAGCACGCCGATGCTTTCGCCCTTCTGGATGTCCTCCTCGATGATCTCCTGGAACTCGTTGAACAGCGTCGCTGGACCGGCGACGTGCGTCTCGAAACCTTCCGGCTGCTCGACCGAGGCGACCGTCTTTTCGAGCAGCTTCGCGTCATCGCTAAGGACATCCTCGTCGGTGCTCGTCATGAGGACCGGCAGGAGCACCGTGCGCCCGCTCTCCGACACGGGACCGTCCTCGGTGAGGTAACTGCCGACGGTCGTCACGACGTCGTCGCCGAGGGCTCGAATCTCCTCCTGAAGTGCGCCCACGTAGGACGCGTACGCCGGGTCTTCCACACTCGTCGTCTCCGCCGTCACGAGGACGAGCTCGGAGTCGGCCTCCTCGCCTCGGAGCCGCTCCTCGATGAGCCGCGCCGCTTCCTTCGCTTCCGGCTCGTTCGTGAAGTCGATGGCATTCGTGAGGGCATCGCCGAACAGCCCTCCGGCCACGAGGCCGATCGCCCCGCCGAGCACGACGACCCAGACGACGACGGTCCGCCACGGGTGACGACTGCTGGCCCGAGCGAATGATTCCGGATTGATCCTCATGACGACGAACTCCCCTCTTGCACACTCTTGCGGAACGTACGGCGTATGCTTACGATGTACGGAGGGTAGGGGTACGACGTAAGCCTGTCAACCCCGAATCTACGGGTCGAGCAAGAGGGCATGACGTGAAAACGAACGAGGTGCGGAGCCGGGAACCGCTCACCCGGGGCCGAGTGATCGAAGCGGCTCTTCGAGTGATGGACGACGAGGGCCTGGAAGCCGTCTC
>JBKKAE010000015.1:0-6287 GCA_046714835.1 Actinomycetota bacterium
GCCGAGGATCGCCCGCCGGGTGGGATCCGCGAGCGCCGCGAACGTGCGATCGAGGCGCTCGGTGGCCACGGCCGAACCCATACTCAACCTCCCAGTTAAATAACTGATTGGTAAAGTACGCGATAGACAGGAAGCCTGTCAAGTTGGTTCCGAGACTCGGTTCTACGGTTGGATGTCGACGGGCGTGCCCATCGGGACGTCGCGAAGGGACCGAAGCAGCGAGTTCAGGACTCGGACGCAGCCCTTGCTCACGGCCCGACCCGCGTCGGCCCGGTCGTCGGTCCCGTGGATCGCGAGCCGAGGCTGACCCGGCCACTCCTTCCACGGCTCGATCGACTCCGAGAAACCGGAGAGCCCGAGGATGAAGCTGCCGTAGGGTCCCGACGGGCGATCCGTGTGGACCTTCGCCCACACGAAGTACCGGCCGGGCGGGGTCGGTGTCACCGCGGAGCCGACGGCGACCTCCAGACGCGCCACCGGTTTGCCCTCGCGGAGCCTCACGAGCCTCCGTTCGGAGAGATCGACAACGACCCGCTCGTCGGCCTCGGCGAGCCGCACGTCCGATGCCGCGACCCAGCCTGCCTGGCCGTTCGGCCAGATCGGGAGCTGGATCCGCAGCCAGACGTCGCCGTCCTCGTCGTTGGCGTCTCGAACCACGAGGAGCCGGAGGGCCTGTCCCCAAGGATTCGTGGCATCCAGGCCCATGTACGCCCGCTCCGTTCCGGGCGCCGCGTGGACCCCGAGCACGGGCTCGCGCGCGAGAGCCACGAGCGTCCCACCTCGCGCGAGGAGCCTGGATGCCTCGATGTCGGCCGGCGGCAGCGGCCGGGAGCGAGGTGGTGATGTCAGAGCTGAGGGGATGTCCGTCGGAGCCGACGCACCCGACGCGCACGAGGCCAGGGTCACGGCCATCGTCAAGCACAAGAGGCGGCGCTGCATCGGTTGCATGATGTCGCGCGCCGGCCCCCGGCGTCCATGACGGTCTACGCTTGGTGTGCGCGAGAGTGGCGGAACCTGGCAGACGCGCCGGCCTTAGGAGCCGGTGCCCGGAAGGGCGTGGGGGTTCGAATCCCCCCTCTCGCACACCAGGGGATGCCAGACACGCCTACGGGGCCACGACACGGGGAGGGTCGCGTCGCGATCGAGCAGCTCACCCTGAGCTCCATCTCACCCTTCTCACGCCGCAGTGGTCACGATCGTGTAGAGGGGTTCGAGTCAGCCTGTACCCCGCAGGATCCGGAGCACGGCCGGCAGGACGGGATCCACGGGTGACGTATCTACACCGAGGTGGTCGGTCCCACCGATCGACAGGAACTCCGCGTTCGGGATCTCCTCGGCCGCCCGTCGAGCCTGGTCGAAGAAGTCCACGTCGTCCTCGGCGACACAGATGAGACATCGCGCGTCCCACGATCCGAGGTTCTCGCTGACCGGTCCTTCCTCCATCGCCGCGTGCCAGGCGGCGCGCATCGCTGCAGCGTCACACGCGAGATACACGTCCCGGACCTCATCGGGGTACCGCCCGGCGATCGCCTCGAACGCCTCGACGAGCGCTCCGATGCCCTGTTCCGTGGAGGCGGCAAGCGCCTCTCCCACGACGCGGGCGAGCGGACCGGCGGGGTCGATCGCGTAGGGCTGCTGGCCGATCGTCACGAGCGAGCGGATGCGCTTGGGTGCGTGTTCGCCGATCCCGAAGCAGAGTCTCCCGCCCCATGAGATGCCGATGAAGTCCGCGCGTTCGATGCCTCGCTCATCGAGAACGGCGACCACATCCGCGACACGAAGCGGCATCGCGTAGGCATGTGTCTCGTGCGGCTTATCGCTGCGACCGTGACCTCGGTGATCCACGTAGATGAGCCGGAACTCACCGGGAAAGGCTGCCAGCGCCCGTGCGATCGGTGCGCGTCGGACCAGCTCGATCGGATCGAGGAATCCACCGAGGATCACAACCGGCGAGCCGCCACCACCGTGGTCCTCGAAGTACATACGGGCTGCGTCTCGACCGTTCGTCGCGGATGGCACCGATGCTCGCCTCTCGCCGGTTCAGCGGGCAATCATCGCACCGTGGCCGGCGGCATCGAGCATCCCTCCCCGAGCGACCGCAAGTCCGGAAACGACAGCCCTCGAGAAGATCGCTCGCTCCGCACGTTCTCAGTATCGGGCTGTCGGGTATGGAGAGCAAAACGGCTCGGCTGTGTCGTCACCTCATACCCTAGAGGAGAGCGCGTGCCCACTCGCTCCCTAGCTCTGCGGTCGGTCTCGGAAGCGCCAGGCGAGGCCCGACGCTTCGTGCGAGAGACGTTGGAGGACGAGGTCCCACCTCGGCTCCTGAACGACGTTCTGCTCCTGACCAACGCTCCTCGCGAATGCGGTGCGACACGCCAGCCACACGGCGGAGGACCCGATCGAGGTCGAGATCACCGTCGATGATCGAACGATAAGGGTGACGGTGCGAGACAAGGGCCCGGGGTTCGACCCGGCTCGACCAAGGGGACGGACCGCGGAAGGTGGCTGGGGACTCCTGCTCGTCGAGACGCTCTCATCCCGCTGGGGGGTCGAGACGCACGACATCGGGGCGGACGTGTGGGCAGAAGTCGATCGGGAAAGCGCATTCGACCTGACCCGGCCTCGAGGTACCACGTCGGAGCACGACTCATGTTCTGGATCGAACGATCCGCGCGCATAAGCTAGCGATACACCACCCACCGAGAAGGGACAGGCGTGCCCGAGCGGACCGCCGACATCGAACGTGGCCGAGATGCCGCTCGGCGCGAGGCGTGGGCGGAGGCGTACGAGGAGCTCGCGTCCGCCGATCCGTCTGATCTGAGCCCCGAGGACCTCGAAGCTCTGTCCGACGCAGCCTGGTGGTTGTCGAAGATGGACGAGGCGATCGCGGCACGGCAGCAGGCGTACGCCGCGTTCTCGGGTTCGGGCGACGAGCTGAGGGCGGCATCCAACGCCGGGCGCCTCAGCGTCGAGCACTTCCTCCGGGAGGAACCCGCCGTCGGAGCGGGCTGGCTGATGCGCGCCCAGCGACATCTCGAGGGTCAGTCGGAGTGCATCGAACAGGGCTTCCTTGCCGTGTTGGAGGCGACCGTGGCGAGGTTCACCGGTGACCTCGATGGGGCCATGTCGCTCGCCAAGCGGGCCACGGCGATCGCGTTGCGGTTCGACAACAGGGACGTGTGGGCGATGGGGATCCACACCGAAGGACTCCTCCTCATCGCCGGGGGTGACATCGCCGACGGCCTGGCGCGCTTGGACGAGGCGATGACGTCCGTCGTCGCCGGCGAGCTGAGCAGCTTCTTCACCGGCATCGTGTACTGCAACGTGGTCGCGGCGTGTCTGGAGCTCGCCGACCTCCGGCGCGCTCATGAATGGAGCGAGGCCTCGCGGGCTTGGTGCGAGACACTCCCGCCGGAGTCTCCGTATCCGGGCATGTGCCGGATCAACCGCGCGGAGGTCTCGAGCCTCCGGGGAGCGTGGTCCGAGGCGGAAGCCGAGTCTTCCCGTGCGTCGCGGGAGCTCATGAGCTTCGATCCGATGGCCGCCGCGCAGGCCTTCTACGCGACCGGCGAGATCCGCCGTCGCATCGGCAACCTCGCGGGCGCGGAGGAGTCCTTCGCTCGCGCCCACGAGATCGGGTTCGAGCCGCAGCCGGGGCTGGCGCTCCTTCGACTTGCCCAGGGCAAGACGGAGGCCGCCCGGACGGGGCTCCGGGTCGCGCTCGCCGGTGAAACGGGCAGCAGGATGCGAAGGGCGCGGCTCCTCGGGGCGCAGGTCGACGTCGCGCTCGCAGAGGGCGACGACGAGACGGCGCGCACCGCGAGTGCCGAGCTGGATACGATCGCGGCAGGGTACGCGACTCCCGCCCTCGACGCGTCCGCCGCCACCGCGCGTGGAGCCATCAGCCTCGCGCAAGGCGACGTCTCGGCGGCACTCGAGAGCCTCAGGCACGCGGTCGCCCTCTGGCAGGAGATCAGACTCCCGTACGAGGCGGCCCTGGCTCGGACGCGCTACGCCATCGCCCTGCGGAGCGCGGCGGACGAGGACGACGCCGGCCTGGAGCTCCGGGCCGCGATCGCCGCCTTCGAACGCCTGGGCGCGGTGACCGACGCCCGGGCGGCGAAGGAGCTCCTCGCGGGCCCGGTCGGCCTTCCGCGCGGCCTGACCGCGCGGGAGGCCGAGGTGCTGCGGCTCGTCGCGGCCGGCAGGTCGAACCGGGAGATCGCCGCCGCACTGGTGATCAGCGAGCACACGGTCGCCCGGCATCTCCAGAACATGTTCGCCAAGCTCGGCGTCTCCTCGCGATCGGGCGCGACCGCCTTCGCGTTCGAACACGGCCTGAACTGAGTTCGGCGCCGCGGCGCGTGGTCATTCCTCACCACGCAGGCCTTCTCTTGCATTGGCTGGTTCGAGCGATGAATCACCCGGCAGCGCCCACCTACCGTGGCCCTGTCCGAGACGCCGCACGAATGGAGGAGACCGATGGAAGACCGGCCGGGCACGGAGCGCGTCGAGACGCTGATCATCGGGGGCGGACAAGCGGGCCTCGCCACCGGGTACTTCCTGAAGCAGCAGGGCCACCCGTTCCTGATCCTGGATGCCGGCGAACGCGTCGGGGACGCCTGGCGCAACCGATGGGAATCGCTTCGACTCTTCACACCCGCGCGGTTCGACCGCCTGCCGGGCTCCGCTTTCCCGGCGTCCTCCTGGTCGTTCCCGACCAAGGACGAGATGGGCGACTACCTGGAGGAGTACGTGCAGCGGTTCGACCTCCCGGTCCGTACCGGCGTGAAGGTCGAACGGCTCGCGAAGGAGGGCGGTCGGTTCGTGGTCACCTCCCCGCAGGGCCGCTTCGAGGCCGAGAACGTGGTGGTGGCGACGGGCACGTGCCAGATCTCCAAGGTCCCCGGTTTCGCCGGCGCGCTCTCTCCGAACATCACGCAGCTCCATTCGAAGGAGTACCGGACACCTTCTCAACTGGGTGAGGGAGACGTCCTCGTCGTGGGTGTCGGCAACTCGGGAGCCGAGATCTCGATGGAGCTGTCGAAGAGCCGCCGGACGCTGCTCGCCGGGAAGGAGTCCGGCCATCTCCCCGTCCGCCACGGAAGTATCCGGTACCGGTACGGCTTCCGCGTCTTCCGGTTCCTCGCCCATCGCGTGTTGACGAAGGGGACGCCGATCGGGCGGAAGATGGGACCGAAGCTCACCGCCCACGGCGATCCGCTGATCCGCGTCAGGCCGAAGGACCTCGCCGCCGCCGGGATCGAGCGGGTCCCTCGGGTCGCGGGCGTCGAGGGCGGATTGCCGGTTCTGGAGGACGGGCGCGTCCTGGACGTGGCGAACGTGATCTGGTGCACCGGGTTCCGGTCCGACTTCGGCTGGATCGATCTGCCCGTCCTGGGGCCGGATGGGGAACCGATCCATGATCGTGGTGTCGCCCGCTCGGAATCGGGTCTGTATTTCGTCGGACTGTCGTTCCAGTACTCGCTGTCATCCGAAGTCCTCCCCGGCATGGCGCGAGATCACGCCTTCGTGGCCAACCACATCTCCTCGCGCGCCGGGTCGGGCTCGCGAGCCCTTCCCGAGCTCGACGCTGCGAGGTGAGGACGCGGCCGGCCGCCGCGGACGCCGAGCGCCACCGATGGTCCGTGGATCGGGCTCCGATCCGTCGTGTCCTCGAGCTCGCGTTCGACGTCGGTCCGCAGGGGTCGGTCACGTGGCTGACCGTCGAGGGATCGACGGGCGAGGCTCCGAGACGCCGGGTCAACGGGATCACGCTGCCGTTCGAGGACGGCTCGTTCGATCGCGTCGTGTGCGCGGAGGGGTTCCAGCTCCTGGCGGACCGCGGCCGGGCGCTGGAGGAGATGCATCGGGTCCTCCTACGAAGTGGGGATATCGAGGTCGCCGTTCCGGGCTCGATCGAGGGGAACCCACCGTTCGCCGAGCTCGCGGCATCGCTCGAACGTCACTCTGGCGCTCGCGGTGCCGCGGCGATCCGCTGGCTCTTCTGCATGCCGGAACCCGGCGATCTCCGCGGCGCGCTCGCCGCAGGCGCCTTCGAGGACGTCCGGATCGACGTGGTTCGCTCGACGGCACGATCTCCATCGATCGGAGCGGTCCTGGCCCGTGCAGGCTTCTTCGATCGGAGATCGGCGGCGGAGCTGACTCGCCTGCTCCGTGCCTGGGAGTCGCGAGCCGACGGGGGCGGTCTGCACATCGGCACCGAGACGATCGTCGGTCACGCGCGGCGAGTGTGACCGGTGCGCGCTGCCCCACTTTTGGGC
>JBKKAE010000016.1:0-2616 GCA_046714835.1 Actinomycetota bacterium
TGTTCGAGATCGGTCTCGGCGATCGTCTGGTCGGAGTGTCCGGACCGTTCGACGACTACCCGGCCGAGGCGAAGGACGTCGAGGAGGTCGGCGGCGCCGGTGACTTCGGCGTCGATCCGACCATCGAGAAGGTCGTTTCCCTTGAGCCCGATCTGTTCCTCACGATCCCGGGTGGCGACCAGTGGAAGCAGCGGCTGCGGGATCTCGACATCCCGGTCGTCACCCTGCACGCGGACACGCTCGACGATCTGTTGGAGGACGTCGAGATGATCGGCTCGTTGACCGGTGCCACCGAAGAAGCTGGGCTGCTCGCGAAGCGCATGGACACCGAGGCAAACGCGATCGCGGCGAGCGCCGAAGCGACGGGCCCGGTCACGTGCTTCTTCGAGGTCTACTACCCACCGCTCACGACGGTGGGGCCGAACACGTTCATCTTCGATCTGCTTCAGCGGGCCGGGTGTGATCCCGTGACCGAGGAGGCGAAGACCGACTATCCGGAGTGGTCGGTTGACGAGCTCGTCGCCGACGGCCCGGAGGTCTACCTCGTGACGCCGGAGTCGGCGAGAAGCGTGGCAGCCGTCTCGAAGCGCCCCGGATTCGCCGGGATCCCCGCGATCGAGGACGACCGGGTGGTGCTGGTGGACGGCGATCTCGTCACACGCGCCGGGCCGCGTGTGATCGAGGGCCTTCGTCAGCTCGCAGAGGCGCTGGGCACCGCATGACGCGACCGGGCGCGCGCCGGTTCCGCCGCACGATGGTGGTGCTCGGTGTCGCGCTCGTGGTCACCGTGTTGATCGCCGTCGCGGTAGGTGCTGTCTGGATCCCGCCGGGGACGACGCTCCGCGTGCTCGGCTGGAAGCTCGGCCTCACCGGTCATCCGGCGGGCGTCGATCGAGCCGCTGAGGTGATCCTGCTGCAGCTCCGGCTCCCGAGGGTGGCACTGGCCGTCTTGGTCGGCGCCGCCCTCGGGGTCTCCGGGATGCTGTTCCAGGGGTTGTTCCGGAACCCGCTCGCCGACCCGGCCGTGATCGGCGTCTCCTCGGGCGCGGCGCTGGGCGCGATCGTCGTGATCGTGCTCGGCGGCGCCTCGCTCGCGGGCGGCCTCATCGTCACCGGAGCGGCGTTCGCCGGGGCGCTCATCACCACCTTGCTCGTCTACGGCATCGCTCGTGTCGGCCCCACCATCCAGGTGACCACGCTGCTGCTGGCGGGGATCGCGGTGGCCGCCACGATCAGCGCGCTGATGTCGCTGGTGATGTCGTTCTCGGGCGAGCAGATCCGGAGCATCTACTTCTGGCTGCTCGGCGGCCTCGGCGCGCGTGGTTGGAGCTCGGTGAGCGTCGTGGTGCCGTTCGTGGTGGCCGGCGCCGGCGCCACGTTGCTGCTCGCCCGCGACATGAACCTCGTCTCGCTGGGGGAAGAGCGGGCGGCGCAGCTCGGCGTCGAGGTCGCGAGCTTCAAACGGCGGTCGATCGCCGCCGGCGCCATGTTGGCGGCGGCGGCGGTCTCGGTGGCCGGCGTCATCGGGTTCGTCGGTCTGATGACGCCTCACCTGCTTCGGCTGCTTGTGGGGGCGGATCACCGGCGGCTGCTGCCTGCCGTGCTCCTCGGCGGACCGCTCTTCGTCGTGCTCGCGGATCTCGCCGCGAGGACGGTGCTCGCGCCGGAGGAGCTCCCGCTGGGCGCGGTGACGGCGCTCGTCGGCGCGCCGTTCTTCCTGTGGCTCCTCCGGCATGAGCGTGGGAGGGCGGCCGGTGTCGCCTGAGCCGGCGCTCGTCTTCGAGGGCGTGCGCGCCGGTTACGGGACGGCCGATGTCCTGAAGGGTGTGTCGCTCGGCGTGCGCCCGGGGGAGGTCGTGGGGCTCGTCGGGCCGAACGGCTGCGGCAAGACGACGTTGGTTCGCGTCGCATCGAGAGCGCTGAAGCCGTCGGCCGGCTCCGTACAGGTCGTCGGCCGCGATCCGTACGGGCTCGGGTCGAAGGAAGCCGCTCGCCTGGTCGCGGTGGTCCCGCAGGACGTGATCCCCGCGTTCCCGTTCGACGTCTTGGAGTTCGTGCTGATGGGGAGGGCGCCCTACCTCTCACGGTGGACCGGCGGTGGTCCGGACGACTGGGTGAAGGCGCGCGAGTCGATGGAGGCGGTGGGGGTCCAGCATCTCGCCGACAGGCCGATGGACGAGCTCTCCGGCGGTGAGCGGCGCAGAGCCGTGCTCGCGCAGGCGCTCGCGCAGGACGCGCCCGTCCTCCTCCTCGACGAGCCGACGACCCACCTCGACATCCGACACGTCGTGGAGCTCCACCAGGTGATCCGACGTTTGGCCGACGAGCGTGACGTCGCGGTCGTCGCGGTGCTCCATGATCTGACCCTCGCCGCCGCTCTCTCGGATCGACTCGTGGCGATGGCCGGCGGCGAGATCGTCGCCGACGGTCAGCCGGAGGAGGTCGTGACCCGCTCGCTGCTCCGGACCGTGTACGGCGTCAACGCGGACGTCGAGGCGAGCGCCGCGACAGGGCGGCCGGTGTCGCCTGAGCCGGCGCTCGTCTTCGAGGGCGTGCGCGCCGGTTACGGGACGGCCGATGTCCTGAAGGGTGTGTCGCTCGGCGTGCGCCCGGGGG
>JBKKAE010000017.1:0-3729 GCA_046714835.1 Actinomycetota bacterium
CCCTGGGGGTGGTTGAAGGAAGCGCCAACCATTTCGCGACGCAGGTGCTGTTCCGGTTCCCCGTCGCGGAGACGGGCTCGGTGCCGGGCGGCTCGGAGAACCCGGTCCCGCCGTTCATCGTCGAGCTCCAGGCGTACCCCTACTCGGACGGACAACGGTTCGTGGACGCGCTGGCGGACGAGGATGGGCCCGCGGCGGTGGACCGCGCTTTGCGCCGGTTCCCGACGACCACGGAGCAGATCCTGCATCCATCGAAGTACCCGGGTGAGACCGGCGAGCCGGTGGATGTGCCGGACTACTCGCCGACGTTCGGTCCCGACTGGCGAGACCACGACGTGATGGTCGTGGGCGAGGTCTGGTTGAGAGCTCTGCTGAACCTGCGGCTGGATGACGGTGCGGCGGAGTCGGGCGCCGCCGGGTGGGGAGGAGGGATCTATCGCGCCTGGAGCGAGGGTGAGGACGTGGCGGTGATCCTGAGCACGGTGTGGGACACGCCGGCGGAAGCAGCCGAGTTCCGCGAAGCGTTGTCGCGATGGGTCGCACGGGGCTCGAGTCCCGGGCTGGTCCTCGAGGCGGACGGAACGCGGGTGCTCGCGGGCTTCGGGTAATCGGAAGCCGTGATGGGCGGCGTGTCGGCCGCCATGCTGTCGCCGTAGTGGCTACCGCTCGCCGATGGTTTCGACGGCGCCGGTCTGGCGACGGCCGTCGTGCTTCAGCTTCTTCTCGGCCCGCTTCTCCTTGATGCCCTTCGCGGCCTTCTTCTTGACGTTCTTCGCGCCCTTGTCCTTCGCGTGTGCCATCGCCGGTCCTCCGTGTGAGCGGTGAGGAGACGAGCGTACACCGGTAAGCGGTCCATCCGTAGACTCAGGCCATGACCAAGTACGTGTACGACTTCTCCGAGGGCAACAAGGACATGAAGGACCTTCTCGGTGGAAAGGGGGCCAACCTCGCCGAGATGACCAACATGGGGCTGCCGGTCCCGCCCGGATTCACGATCACGACCGAGGCATGCCTGGTGTTCCTGAAGCAGGGAGGAGCCCCGCCGGAGATGCTCGAGGAGGTGGGGGAGCACCTCGCGCGCCTCGAGGAAGCCATGGGTCGCCGGCTCGGCGATCCCGACGATCCGCTGCTGGTCAGCGTGCGATCGGGCGCCAAGTTCTCGATGCCGGGGATGATGGACACGGTCCTGAACCTCGGGCTGAACGACCGGTCCGTCGAGGGGCTCGCGAAGCAGTCCGACGGCGACGTCCGCTTCGCCCGGGACGGCTACCGCCGGTTCATCCAGATGTTCGGCAAGATCGTGATGGACGTGCCCGGCGAAGCCTTCGAGGAGGCACTCGACCGTGCCAAGGAACGCAAGGGGCCCGGCACCACCGACCCCGACCTCGACGCCGACGACCTCACCGCGCTGATCGAGGAGTTCCGCGGGATCTACCGGACGCACACCGGCGAAGAGTTCCCGCAGGACCCGAAGGAGCAGCTCCGGCTGTCGATCGCGGCGGTGTTCGAGTCGTGGAACGGCAAGCGCGCCCGGGACTACCGGCGGCAGAACAAGATCTCCGACGACCTCGGGACCGCGGTCAACGTGCAGGCGATGGTGTTCGGCAACCGCGGCGATGACTCCGGCACGGGCGTCGCGTTCACGCGCGACCCCTCGACGGGGGAGAAGGTGTCGTACGGCGACTATCTCCCGAACGCCCAGGGGGAGGACGTCGTGGCCGGGATCCGCAACACGCTGCCCCTCGTGGCGCTCGAGGAGCTGGACCCTCCGGCGTACGAGGAACTTCGTGAGCACATGGACACGCTCGAGAAGCACTACCGGGACATGTGCGACATCGAGTTCACGATCGAGAAGCGCAAGCTGTGGATCCTCCAGGTGCGCGTCGGCAAGCGGACCGCTTTCGCCGAGTGGGTTATGGCGTTCGAGATGCTCGCGGAGGAGCTGATCGACGCCGACACCGCCCTGCTGCGGGTGGACGCGAACCGGCTCGAGGAGCTGTTCAAGCGGGTGATCGCGAAGCACGCGAAGGAAACGGAGACGCCGATCGCGAAGGGTCTGAACGCCTCGCCCGGCGCGGCCGTGGGCAAGGTGGTCTTCACGGCCGACGAGGCGGAGCGGCTCGGGAAGCAGGGCGACCGCGTGATCCTCGTCCGCCGGGAGACCACGCCGGACGACTACCACGGCATGATCGCGGCGCAGGGTATCCTCACGAGCGCCGGTGGGACCAACTCGCACGCAGCGGTCGTCGCTCGCGGCGAGGGAATCCCGGCGGTGTGCGGCGCCGACGCGATCAAGCTCTCGCCGGCCGACCGGACCTTCTCGGCCAACGGCACGACCGTGAAGGACGGCGACGTCATCACGATCGACGGTTTCGATGGAACGGTGTACGTCGAAGAGCTCGAGCTCGAAGAATCCCTCCTCGAGAAGGCTCGGAAGGGCGACGAGGCCTCGCGCGAAGCGCCGATCTGGCAGGCGTTCGAGTCGCTGATGGCGCACGCGGACCGGGTCCGCCGGCTGCGGGTGCGAGCGAACGCCGACACACCCGAGCAGGCGCGGAACGCCCGTGAGCGGGGCGCCGAGGGGATCGGCCTCTGTCGGACCGAGCACATGTTCCTTGGCGAGGAGCGCGTGGAGGCGGTGCGGACGATGATCTTCGCCGACACGGAGGAGGAAGAGACGAAGGCCTACGACGCGCTCGCGCCGCTGCAGCGCGAGGACTTCGTGGGCATCTTCCGCGCGATGGACGGGCTGCCGGTGACCGTGCGGCTGCTCGACCCGCCGCTGCACGAGTTCCTTCCCAACCAGGTCGACCTCGCGGTGGAGGTGGCGCTGGGAGAGGAGCGCGGCGAGGACGTCGAAGAGCAGAAAGCCGTGCTGCAGAAGGTGAACGAGCTGCACGAGACCAACCCGATGCTCGGACTGCGTGGCGTGCGGCTGGGCATCGTGAAGCCGGGCCTCTACGCGATGCAGGTGCGAGCGATCTTCGAGGCCGCCGCGCAGGTCCGCCGCGACGGCGGTGACCCGAAGGTCGAGGTCATGATCCCGCTGGTCGCGACCGCGCCGGAGCTGCGACAGATGCGCGAGGAGCTCGAGCCGGTGGCGGAGGAGTCGCTGGGTGACGTCGAGCTCTCCCACCTCGAGTGGGGAACGATGGTCGAGCTGCCGCGCGCGGCGGTCACCGCCGCCGAGATCGCGGAGACGGCGGAGTTCTTCTCGTTCGGGACCAACGACTTGACCCAGACCGCGTTCGGGTTCTCGCGCGACGACATCGGCAAGTTCGTGGGGATGTACGAGGAGCGCAAGCTGGTGCCCGCGAACCCGTTCGTCACGATCGACGTCGAGGGCGTGGGTCGGCTGATGCGGATCGCGAGCGACGAGGGCCGAGCGGCGAACGCGTCGCTGCACCTGGGCATCTGCGGCGAGCACGGCGGTGATCCCGCGAGCGTCGTGTTCTGCCACGAGATCGGCCTCGACTACGTGAGCTGCTCCCCGTACCGGGTCGAGACGGCGCGGCTGGCGGCCGGGCAAGCGGTGGTGGGGGCGGCCGAGTCCGCCTCGAAGTAACCGTGCCGATCTTCGACTGGCAGGGTGTCAACCTCCAAAGAGTCATGCGGAGTTCGTTGCTCGTCCACGTCGGCGGTGACGTGGCCACGTCGCAGGTCGCCAAGGAGCAGTTCCATCGGGGGATCCAGCCCGATGAGGAGGACCAAGCACGGCTGGCCCGGAGC
>JBKKAE010000018.1:0-2672 GCA_046714835.1 Actinomycetota bacterium
GTGTTCGTGGGCACGTACACCGTGTCGCCTGCGGAGAACGCGTGTTTCGACGGTTCCTTCGCGATCCGCGCGTAGTAGCGCTCGGCGATCTCGGCCTCGACGTCCCAGTGCAAAGAGTGGCCGTTGCCGGAGATCACGTAGAGCACCTCGTCGGCCGTGTGCCAGTGGCGGCCCGACCGCCCCCCCGTAGGGATCTCCTGTTCGTACACGTCCACGCTGAGGATCCTCTGGTCGGTCCGGTCCTTCGATGTGATCACCCTGATCCGCCCGTCCGGGGTGGTCTCCCACTCCGTGTCGGCGCGCCGCACGAGCTTGGTGCGCTCCGCGAGGCCTGGCGTCCACACCTCCGACCAATCCACGCGGGGTCCGTACCGTGACGCGTCGTCGACCGGACCGCTGCGGCCCTGCTGGATCAATCCCATGTACATCCACAGTGACTTCGCTTTCATCACGATCGCGAGCGCGCGCTCGGTCTCGCTCGCGTTGAAATGCCGATGCACGGAATCGACGTGGGCGACGACCAGGTCCCCTTGCTCCCAGTCGTACCGGACGTCGTCATGGATCTCGTAGCCCCGGCCTTCAAGGATATAGAAGACGGCTTCGTTCTGGTGGCCGTGACCGTGGTTCGACGTGCCGGGCGGAAGCTCGACGAAGTGCACCTGGAGCGTCTGCGTCAGGAACGGCTCGTCACCGGGGCCGATCCGCCACCAGGTATGTGATTCCTGCGAGTCGCCGGAGTGTCCGACGCTCGCGTCATCGACGACGACCTCGTCGCCGCGGACGCGGGGCGCCGCCAGGATCTCGCGACGAAACTCGCCGAGCCCGTACTTCTCCGAGGTGATCCCCCGGAGGAAGACTCTCCCCTTCGTACCCATCGGCCACCTCCCGGTCCCGTGAACGGGAGGCTACGATGATGTCGGACCATCTGACCATTCGAACATCGCGTTCACGGCCGCGACCCGTGGTCGCCGGTGCCGAGCGTCACGACGAGAGGCTCCGGACCAGGTAGGCCCAGGCCTGCTCCAACTGCGCCGGCGAGTAACAGTGCTCCCGCTTCGCCACCGCTTCTTCGTCATCCGACCACCGGGTCGGATCCCCGGCAGCCATCGCGATGAGCTGCGTCCGGCAGGCGCGCTCGAGGAACACCGCGGTCAGCACGGCGGTCGGCACGTCGGGCCCGACCGTGACGATCCCGTGGTTCACGAGTAGGAGCGCGTTGCGGTCGCCGATCGCCGCCGCCACCTCGCGACCGAGCTCCGGCGTCAGGATCAGGTCGGCGGTCCGCGTGTAGCGCGAGATGTCCGGAGGGACGAAGAGTGTCCCTTCGTGAGAAAGGGGGAGGAGCGGCACCCCGAGGGAGCCGAACGCCACGGCATTCACAGCGTGGGTGTGCACCAGGGCGTGGACATCGGGACGTGCCGCCACGATCTCCGTGTGGATCGGATATTCGGCGTGCCGGTGACCTTCGCCGTGGGCGATGTCGCCGTCGGGCGTGACCAGAAGCACGTCGTCGACGCCCACCTCCTCGAACCCGAGCGACGCGGCCTTCATCCAGATGCCGCTGCCGCCGGGATCGCGGGCAGAGACATGGCCCCAGATCAGATCGCGGTGGCCGTTGGCGCCGAGGACCGCGCACCCGAGCGCGACCGAACGACGAAGCTCGTCCTGTTCGCTCATCCGAGGTCGTGCAGGTCGTCCACCGAGAGCTCGTCCATCAAGGGCGCGAGCGACTTCACCAAGGGGAGGTCGACGCCCGCCTCCTGGGCCAGCGCGATCGCGGCCTCGAGATCTTTGCCGGGCCAGCGAAGTCGATGCTGGCCCCACTCGGCCAGAGGCCGATTCGCTCCGCTCCCCAGCGCGAGGACGGATCGGAGGATCGCCGGCTCGACACCGAGGGCCCGGCCGAGCCGGAGCGCCTCCAGGTCGGCCCGGATGCACGCCCACAGGAGGATGTTGTTCACGGTCTTGGCGACCTGGCCGGCACCGACGTCTCCGACGCGCGCGACATCGCTCGCGAAGGCCTCGAACACGGGCCGGCAAACATCGATCATCGCCTCGGGACCCCCGCAGAGCAGGAGGAGCTCTCCCATCTCGGCTCCGCGCTCACCACGCACGAGAGCGACGTCGACCACGTGGATCCCGCGCCGGAGCCCTGCCTCGGCCATCTCCCGGCACGTGTCCGGCCGAACGGATGAGCAGATCGCAACGATGGAGCCCTCGGCCGTGGCGGCAAGGACGCCACCGGGGCCACTCATCACCTGCCGGACCTGCGCGTCGTCGACCACGACGAGCAGTGTGAGGTCGCTCGCCGCCACGACCTCCGCGGGCGTCCCGGCTGCCTCCGCACCCCGCTCGGCGAGGGGGGCGACGGCCTCCGGGCTGACGTCGGTGACGGTGAGTGGCCATCCCGCCGCGAGCAGATGGCCGGCGATCGCACTCCCCATCCGGCCGCATCCGACGAGGCCGACCCGATGGATCGACTCGTCCGGCGGAACGCTCTCCGGATCCCCTTGCGTTGACAGGTCCTCTCGAATGGACTGATGATACGACCGTTGGTCCATCACAGGGGGGGAGGGGACATGAGAACGCGCGGATCGTGGTATCGCGCCCTGGCCCTGCTGGGCACTTCGGTGCTCATCGCGGCGGCCTGCAGCTCTCCGCCGACCTCGGAT
>JBKKAE010000019.1:0-5774 GCA_046714835.1 Actinomycetota bacterium
TCAACCCCCCAGCGGGCTGACTCCAGCGGCGGGACCCTCGCGGCCGATGCCTTCAGCGAGCGACGAGGATCCTTCCCAGAGGATGGCTGGCGGCGCTCGGGCCCTCCACGGGTCTCGAGAGGGGAAGGTGCATGAGGTGTTAGGGCTCATCGCACACGTGCAGCAGTGGCTGAGCTCCGAGGCCGGTGCGACCGCGATCGAATACGCGTTGATGGTGGCCCTGATCGCGGTGGTGATCATCGCGGCGGTCACGTTCCTCGGGGTGTCGACGAGTGACGTCTATCAGGGTGTCGGAGACGCGGTCAGCTCGACCTGACAGGCGGTTCAGGGTTTCGGTAGCGGCCGCCTCCGGAAGGCTTTCCGAAACTCCTGGGCTTCCTTCCTCGTCTCGAGCTCGAAGACCAGAGCGGATCCGTCATCCTCGAAGATCTCGGATCGACGCGTGCCGACGAGTCCGATCGTTCGCCGTGAGCCCGACTCGATACGGACGTCATCCAAGCGCCTCGCTCGCCATGCTCCGCGTGACGCTCACCCACCTCGCGGGGAACGACCGATGCGACCTTCGCGACGAGTGACGCCATAGCCGGAAGCGCCTGCACGTGCGCCTCTCCTCACCACAGAACATCGGCCTCGCCCGGGAGCGGCTTGAGATCCGATCGCCTCGGCGACACGACGCGGCCGCCCGAACGAGGGCTCACCAGGAGGTGAAGACTTACCAGGAGAACCCTGGAGGGAGGGGCTGGCAGAGCGATCTCGTGAGGTTCCTCAGCTCTGTCGCCTTGTTGGGGCGAGACGTCACGACGTTCTGGAGCTGATGAGGGTCCCGAGCAATATCGTAGAGCTCTTCCTCACCGGTCGCGTAACGAACGAACATGTAGGAAACGGTTCGCGCGCCGCAGTAGGTGGGCACCGCCGGCGCAGCCCGCACGTGCTCGAGCAGGATCGAGTTCCTCACTGAGGCCGCCTGGCCCGTCAGCAGGGGTCCCATCGACACCCCGTCTGCCGAGATAGACGTCCCGGCGAAGTCCGCGATCGTGGGAGCCAGATCGACGTTCGATACGAGCGTGCGGGACTCGCTGTCAGCGCGGATCTGACCGGGCAGGCGGACGATCATCGGTACGCGGATCGACTCCTCATACGGAACATGTTTCCCCAACCACCTGTGCTCTCGGTTGGACAAACCGTTGTCGGACGTGAAGATCACGAGGGTGTTGGCACTCCGCCCGGTCTCAGCGAGCGTGTCCATGACCTTGGACACCAGCTCATCCACCGCGACGAGGGATTCCCACTGGTCTCGCGTTCGCTTCCTGACCGACGACGCAGCACCGACGGGTCGGTTCGCGATGTAGTCGGGCTTGTCCGAGACGTCGGCTTCGTTGACCCCGGGACCCAACGGGACGCGGGCCGAGGCGAAGGCGCCGTCGTCGCGTGGCGCCGCGACGAACGGTGAGTGAGGGGCGAACGGCGTCACGACCAGGAACAGCGGTTGTCCCGCAGCGGTGTTCCGGATGAACGACACGGCCTTCCGACGGAACACATCGGTCGAGTAGTCGCTCGGTCGCGATCCGAACCGGATGTGACCACGGGCGTCGTCGAAGATCGAGTAGCCGAAGTATCGCCCAGCGCCGGTCATCGCGAACCACCGGTCCCATCCGGGCGGAACGTACGCGGTGTCGCCGCCGTACCCGTTTATGTACTTGCCGATCAGCGCGGTCCGATATCCCACGTCGTGGAGCGTGGTGGCGATCGTGTCCGACTCCGACGGCTGGAAGGCGGGCCAACCGCCGTTCGGCGCGCTCGCGGAGTTGGTGTAGACGCCCGTCGTATGGGAGTAGCGCCCCGTGAGGATGGTCGCCCGCGAAGGACAGCACAGGGGGTTCGAGACGATCGCCCTGCGGAGGGTCATCCCGCGCTTCCCCAGGAGACGCCGCACCTCAGGCATCACTTGCAAGGTGTCGAACCGTTGGTCGTCAGTGAGGATCAGGACGACATTGGGCGGACCCGGCGTCTGTGCGAGCGCCGGTCGCGGCGTTTCGGCCGAGACGAAGGCCCACTGGAGAGCAGCAAGCACGAAGACGAGCGCGAGCGCACGCAGACCGCGACGGAAAGAACCTGGACCCACCCGCATGAACGGCGCAACCTAGCACGGAAGATGGACGTGTTCTCTTCCCACGCAACAGTCGCGGGGAGGCAGCGCCTCTCGGGGTGCCCTACTCGAGGTAGTCGCGGAGTCGCTGCGACCGCGAGGGGTGCCGCAGCTTGGAGAGCGTCTTCGACTCGATCTGTCGGATCCGCTCGCGGGTGACCCCGAACTCGCGGCCGACCTCCTCGAGGGTCCGGGGATGGCCGTCGGCCAGACCGAACCGGAGCTCGATCACCTTCTTCTCCCGCTCGGAGAGCGTGTGGAGCACGGAGCCGAGCTGCTCTTGAAGGAGGATGAACGACGCGGCGTCCACGGGCACCACGGCGTCGGAGTCCTCGATGAAGTCCCCGAGGTTGGAGTCCTCCTCCTCGCCGATCGGCGTCTCAAGCGAGACCGGCTCCTGCGAGACCTTCTGGATCTCGCGCACCTTCTCCGCGCCGATCCCCATGACCTTGCCGATCTCCTCGGGCGTCGGCTCCCGGCCGAGGTCCTGCAGCAGCTGCCGCTGCACGCGCACGAGCTTGTTGATCGTCTCGACCATGTGCACGGGGATCCGGATCGTCCGCGCCTGGTCGGCGATCGCGCGCGTGATCGCCTGGCGGATCCACCAGGTCGCGTACGTCGAGAACTTGAAGCCCTTCGAGTGGTCGAACTTCTCCACCGCGCGGATCAGACCGAGGTTCCCCTCCTGGATCAGGTCGAGGAACAGCATCCCGCGGCCGACGTAGCGCTTCGCGATGGAGACCACCAGGCGGAGGTTCGCCTCGATCAGCTTGCGCTTGGCGAGCTGGCCGTCTCGCTCGACCCGGTGGAGGTAGCTGACGATCTCCTCGTCGGTCTTGGGCCGATAGGCCTTCTTCTGGGCGAGCGGGTCGCGGCCGATGCCCTCGACCTTGCCGAATGCCCTGACCTGGTGGTCCCAGATCTCCCAGACACGGGTCGTGGCCAGGCGGAACCGCTTGGGATCCGGCTTCCCCTCGTTCACGATCTGCTCCTGGAGCTCCGTGCAGAGCTCGCCGGCCTCGATCCGTCGGGCGAGGTCTACCTCCTGCGGTGCGTTCAGCAGCGGGACCTTGCCGATCTCCTTCAGGTACATCCGGACCGGGTCGTTGGTGGGCGCCTTGAGCGCGTCGACCTCGATGCGGATCTGCGTCACGGCATCCGTGTCGTCCCCGGGAAGCTCGATGATCTCGATGCCCGCGGTGTTCAGGTGATCGGTGAGCTGTGCGAGGACTTCCTCGACCTGATCGGGTGTGATCTCCGGCAATGCCTCGAAGACGTCGCCGGATGTGACGAAGCCGCGTTCGCGGCCGAGCACCACGAGTTGTTCCTTGACCTCATCGATGCTTGTGGTGTCGGTCACTGGTTCTCGCGCCGCGCTCAACGTGGATCATCCAGCTGCGTTGGGAGCACCTTAAGAGTGTACGGAACCGGGGGCGGCGCCGACCCGCGCATCGAACGGCCCTAGTCCGCGTCCAGCAATCCCTGGCGGATCCGGCGTAGCTCGCCGTCGATCTCCACCAGCTGTTGGAACAGCCCGTCGTAGTCGGGGTCGATCTGCGGATTCATCTTCTGCAACCGGATGCGGATCTCGTCGCTCTGCTGTTTCAACACGAACTCGTGCAATCGAGCGAAGACGTGCGCCGCGTACTCCGGCGTCGGCTCGCCCTCGATCGGCTCGACCGCCAGGGCGCTGGCCGCCGCCGCGGTCTTCGGGTCGTCGGCGCCGGCAAGCGCCGCGAGATCCCCGGAAACCTCGCGCAACGCGGCCAGGGCGAGCCGGCCGGCCGGCGTCCGCACGTGTTCGTCGGTGAGCTTCGGGGCCCACTCGTCGTAGACCGCCTGGTTCTGGGTCAGCAGCCGGAGCATCTCCCGCTCCACCCGGTCCCGCGCCGAGAGCCGCTTCAGCGTCTTCGCGACCTGCTCGGGATGGCCCCCGAGCCGGCGCTGGAGCGCCGTGCGCACCGAGTCCTCGGACACCCCCGTCAGGTCCGCCAGCAGGTGCCCGTACTCGCTCCGCCTGACCGGATCCTGCAGCTTCTGCAGCATAGGGAGCGCGTCCGCGACCGCGGCCGACTGCCCCTCGACGTTGGAGAGGTCGTGGCGCTCGACGGTGCGCCGGACCATGTACTCCACCATCGGGCGGGCGGCCTTCGCCGCCTCCCGGACCGCGTCCGCCCCGTGCTTGGCCACGAACTCCGCCGGGTCCAGCCCGTCCGGCATGATCATCACGACCGCCTGCACCGGGTACTGCTCCTGGAAGGCGAACGCTCGCTCGGCCGCGCGCGCGCCCGCTGTATCGGAGTCGAACGCGAGCACCGCTCGCGTCGCGAACCGCGACATGAGCTTGAAGTGCCCCTCGCCCAGCGCCGTGCCGCAGGTCGCCACCGCGCTGTCGATCCCGGCCTGGGCGAGCCCGATCACGTCCGTGTAGCCCTCGACGACGAAGACCTGGCCGGATCGCGCGACCGCCTGCCGGGCCCGGTGGAGGTTGTAGAGGATGTCGCCCTTCTTGTAGATCGGCGTCTCGGCGGTGTTCAGGTACTTCGCCTGCTCGGCCGCGCGCGCGTCGCTCGGCAGCACCCGCGCGCCGAACCCGAGGTAGCGCCCCTGCAGGTCCTGGACCGGGAACGTCAGCCGTCCGCGGAAGCGATCGCGAACCACGCCGTCCTCGCCCTTGGTCGCGAGCCCGGCCTCCAGCAGCACCTCGGGACCGAGGTCCTTCGCCAACCGCCGAAGCAGGAAGTCCGGGTAGCCCGGCGCGTAGCCGATCCCGAACGCCTCGATCGACTCCCCCGAGACCCCGCGCTCCTCGACGTAGGCGCGTGCGTCCTCCGCCTCGCGGCCGTCGAGCAGCATCCGCGAGTAGAGCTTGGCCGCCTCCTCGTTCGCCGCGAACAGCGAGTTGCGGCGCTGCGCCGCGCGGCGTTCGGCGGCCGAGTCGCCCTCGTACCGGAGCGTCACGCCGGCGAGCTGCGCCAGCCGCTCGACCGCCTCCACGTACGACAGGCTCTCCAGCTCGCGGAGGAACGTGATCGCGTCGCCGCCCTTCTGGCACCCGAAGCAGTAGAAGACGCCCTTGGACGGCGAGACGCTGAACGACGCCGTCTTCTCCTGATGGAACGGGCACAGTCCCGACATCGAGTCGTGCCCCGTCTTCTTCAGCGCGAGGTACTGCGAGATGAGGCCGACGATGTCGGTTCGCTCTTTGACCGCTTCGATGTCCTCTTGTCGTATGCGCGCCATGCCTACCCCTGGTCGTGCAGCCACCCACGGGGAAGGAACAGTCGCTCGTACGTCCGGAGGGCGTACCGGTCCGTCATGCCCGAGATGTAGTCGGCCACGCGGATCGGCAGGTCGCCCGGCGCCCGATGGTACTCCTCGGGCATGTCGGTCGGATGGTCGAGGAAGTGCTGGAACAGCTCGCGGATCAGGCGCGTCGCTCGAGCGTGCTCGCCCTCCGTGTCCTCGCGAAGGTAGACCTGCTCGAACATGAAGTCGCGGAGCCCGTCCAGGGCAGCGAACACGGGCTTGGAGAGCTGCACCTCGGGCTGATCCTGGCTGGCGGCGACCAGGTCGGTCACGAGCGTGTTGATCCGCGCCGAGTGGGTGGCGCCGAGGACCTTCATCG
>JBKKAE010000020.1:0-2699 GCA_046714835.1 Actinomycetota bacterium
GATCACGACAGACCGTGACGCGGAGATCGACTTCTCGATCCCGTACTACATCGCGGAGGGACGGGTCCTGGTCCCGGAGGACTCGGACATCGCGGGCGTCGAGGACCTCGCCGGGACGACGGTGTGCACGGCGACCGGCTCGACGTATGAGGAGAACCTGGCGGCGAACGCGCCGGAGGCAGAGCTGCGGCTCGTCGACACCTACTCGGAGTGCCTGGAGCTGATCCAGACCGACTCGGTCGACGCCGTGTCCACCGACGACGTCATCCTCACCGGGATGATCATCCAGGACGACACCCTGAAGCTCGTCGGCGACGGGTACACCACCGAGCCGTACGGGGCCGGCATCGCCGACGGCGACACGGAGTTCAAGGAGTTCGTCGACGGCGTGGTCTCGGACTACATCTCCGACGGGCGTTGGGCGGCCGCGTACGAGAACTGGATCGGGCAGTACACGGGAGAGCCGCAGGATCCTCCGACGATGACCCTCGAGGAGGCTCTGGAGCACCGTCCGTGCGAGGAGACGTGCTGATCGCGGCGATCGCACGTCGATGAGCGATCTCTGGGAAGTGCTGATCAGGCACTTCCCAGAGTTCCGCTCGGGATTCCTGGTCACCGTCCAGTTGGTGGCGGTGTCCTTCGTCATCGCGGTCGTGGTGGGTCTGGTGATCGGCGCCCTCCGGGTCACCCCCGTCCGCTGGGTGCGGCTGCTCGGCGGGCTGTACGTCGAGTTCTTCCGCAACATCCCGCTCCTCGTGCTGCTCTACATCTCCTACCTCGGGCTCCGCCGGGCGGGGATCGAGATCGGACCATGGGTGGCGGGCACGGCCAGCCTCGGTCTCTACACCGCGGCCTACGTGGCGGAGACCGTTCGATCCGGCGTGTTCGCGGTGGGGAAGGGCCAGATCGAGGCCGGCCTCTCGCTGGGGTTCCCCTATCGGAAGGTGTTGTCGCAGATCGTGATCCCCCAGGCCGTGCGAAGCGTCATCCCGCCTCTGGGGAGCCTGGTGATCGCCATGATCAAGAACTCGGCGATCATCGGCGTCGCGCTCGGGCTCGCCGACGACCTGTTGAAGCAGGCACGGTTGATCAACTCCCGAACGTTCCAGACCAACGAGGTGTTCTTCTGGGCCGCCGTGGGCTACCTGATGCTCACGGTGACCGCGACCTTCGCGGTCCGCTCCCTCGAACGACGGCTGATCGTCAGGCGGTGAAGTGAGGCCGGTGAGTTGAGATGAGCTATCTGTTCGACCCGGAAAACTGGCGCTGGCTCTTCTCGGGGAACAACTTCCGCTTCCTGCTCACGGGCTTCTGGATCAACATCCAGATCGCGCTGATGGCGATGATGCTGTCGCTCTGCTTCGGCCTCGTGCTCGCGCTGCTCCGGATGAGCAAGCAGAGGATCGTCAGCGTGGCGGCGGGCGTGTGGATCGACGTCTGGCGGAACCTGCCGCTGATCTTCATCATCCTGTACCTGGCCCTCGCGATCCCCGAACCGTGGCGGGAGGCGTATCAGGGGGCTATACCCGAGTGGTTCCCGACGGCCTTCCAGTCGCCCTTCTACCTTGCCGCCGTGGCGGGCCTGACGCTCTACAACTCCGCGGTGCTGGCCGAGATCATGCGGGCGGGCGTCTCGTCGCTTGAGAAAGGACAGGGGGAGGCGGCAGCGTCGATCGGGCTCCGCTACTGGCAGTCGATGAGGCTCGTGATCCTGCCGCAGGGGCTACGCCGGATGGTGCCAGCCACCGTGTCGCAGCTCATCACTCTGAACAAGGACACGACGCTGATCAGCATCCTCGGCATCCAGGAGGTGATGCGGCACGCCCGGATCGTGACCTCCACGAGCGGCAGTCCGTTCGTGGGCACGGGGGTGGACGCGCCCCTCCTCCAAGTGTTCCTCACCGTGGGCGTGATGTTCGTGATCGTGAATCTTGCGTTGTCACGCCTGTCCCGGCGTCTGGAGATCCGCGAGCGCCGGCGGACCGGAGTGGAAACGGCCCGCGTCGCCGGGCTCGTGGATCAACTGGCCGTGGCCGACGCGGAGGCCTCCGGTTCGATCTCGTAAGCAGCTGACCTCCTCGTGTCCCCCATACGGGGTACACAGGGAGGCTCCTGCGAGCAACCTCGCCCGGCGAGAGATCCACGTGCTGCATCCGTGCTTGGGTGGTAGCCCGAGATACCCCCTTGTAGGTGTAAAGCCCCTCGCCCATTCGGCCGATACGGATTCCATGTCGCTGGCTGAGCGCGCCCCCCGCGCACCCGTGCTCGCTCTTCCGAAGTCTGACGACCCTGGCCTGCGCGCGAACGACACGGTCGTCTCCGGCCCGATCGGGCCGCAGCCGCTCCGGCGTGAGAGCGACGGGTGGCTCGATCGCTGGATGGAGACCGTCGCCGACCTGGCACGCCTGAAGGACTCCCACCCGATGCTCGACGCCGTGATCGACGAGCAGGACGGCCGGCGGATCCGGATCGGCGACCGCTGGCTCTTCGACTTCGCGTCGTGCAACTACCTCGGGTTCGACCTCGACCGCGAGATCATCGACGCGGTGCCCGAGTACCTTCAGATGTGGGGGACCCACCCGTCGTGGTCGGGGCTCCTGGGCAGCCGGGTCCTCTACGAAGAGATCGAGGCGAAGGTGACCGAGCTCGTCGGCGGCGAGGACACGTTGCTGTTCCCGACGATCACGCACATCCACATG
>JBKKAE010000021.1:0-11604 GCA_046714835.1 Actinomycetota bacterium
ACCATCCGTCCCGGGGATCCGGTGTGTGCCACCTTGGGCTACGCTCGGGCCATGTCCGGCGAGGATCCCAGGGAAGGAGATCGGCGTCTGATCGAGGCCGGGATGATCCTCGCCTCGGAGCTCTCGCTCGACGCGGTGCTCCTTCGGATCGTTGAACTGGCGGTCGACCTCACCGGCGCGCGCTACGGAGCCCTCGGCGTGCTGACGTCGGACGGCCATTCCATCGAGGAGTTCATCACTGTGGGGATCACGCCGGAGCAGCGGGCCGCTCTCGGCGACCCCCCCACCGGACACGGCCTCCTCGGCGCGCTGATCCGGGAGGCGCGTCCGTTGCGGATCCCCGACATCGGCGCGGATCCGCGTTCGGTCGGGTTTCCACCGAACCACCCTCCGATGAAGTCTCTCCTGGGAGCTCCGGTCACGGGACGTGGGAAAGTGTTCGGGAACATCTACCTCACCGACAAGCAGGGCGCCGAGGCGTTCGACGAGGAGAACGAGCGCGTCCTCGTGGTCCTCGCGACCCAGGCCGCCATCGCCGTCGAGAACGCGCGCCTCTACGACGAGTCGGAACGCAGGGGCCGGGAGCTCCAGAGTCTCCATGTGCTGGAGCGGGAACGAATCGCGAAGGAGCTGCACGACGGGGTCATCCAGTCGCTCTTCGCGGTGGGGATTAGCCTGCAAGGGCTGGCGACGGCTTCCAGCGACGCGGACATGGCTCGTCGCCTCGAAGGAGCTGTGGAGGACGTCGATCACGCGATCCGGGACCTGCGCAACTACATCTTCGGCCTCGGCCCGGGAATCCTCGCGGATCGCCAGCTCGATCAGGCGTTCAAGGAGTTGGCGAGCGAGTTCGGTTCGCGCACGGGGGTCGTGACGGTCGTCGAGGTCGACAGCGAGGTCGCCTCGGCGCTGGCCTCGCGCGCCGCCGATGTGGTGAAGCTCGTGCGTGAGGCCCTCTCGAACGTAAGCCGGCACGGGGCCGCCACCACATGCCGGGTCGCGCTCAGGCGGGGTGACACTGGGCTCGTCCTCGAGGTCGATGACGACGGCCCTGGCTTCGATGTCGACCTGATCTCCTGGGGGATGGGTCTCACCAACCTGCGCGAGCGTGTCGAGTCACTGGGGGGCGAGCTGCAGATCGAGAGCACGCCGGGAGAAGGCACGACCGTCCGGGCGACGCTCCCATCCTGACACGGGTCTCGTGGGGTCCCGCCGGAGTACGGACCATCGACCCCTCCGCCTCGTGACCCGGGCCTGTGGCTTCCCGGGTTAGCTGAGCGAGCGAATCACCAGGGGGACCTGCTCCTCGCCGAGGTGAGGTTCAGTGAAGCCGTCCGGATCAAGCGAACGGTCTTCGTTGAGTTGGGACGATCGGTTCACTCAGGATCTAAGCGGGTGTTCCCGTTGCGGTGGAAGGCCTCTGGTCCGGCGGACCTCTTCCCGTCGCTCGATGCCGACCTCGAGGTGGCACTCCTTGGGCCTGGACGCACCCAGCTCGCGATGAGCGCCAGGTACGTTCCCCCCTTCGGCAGGGTCGGCCGCGTCATCGATCGTGCGGTTCTCTCGAGGGTGGCCGAGGCGACCCTCAAGGACTTCCTCGACCGCGTTGCCCAAACCATCTTGGGCTCGCGGGGAGCCCAAGCGCTGATGCGATGAACCCCACCGAGCCTGCGTCGGCCTGAACGGACCGGGCTAGCATCGCTCGATGGCCGAGCCGAAGCGTCCTCCCTCCGAGTCATGCTCGTGGACGACCACGAGGTCGTGCGGGACGGGATCCGGGCGATGCTCGCTTCCGAGGAAGACATCCACGTGACGACTGAGGCCGGCACCCTCCGGGAGACCATCGATGAGGCCGACAGAACGAGACCGGATGTCGTGGTGATGGACGTCCGGCTCGCCGATGGGCGCGGGATCGAGGCCGCATCTGAGATCCCTGCGAAGCATCCGGCGATCCGGGTGCTGATGCTCACCTCGTTCGCGGACGATGAGGCGCTGTTCGCCTCGATCATGGCGGGTGCGTCCGGCTACGTGCTGAAAGAGGTTCGCTCCGGCGACCTGCCCCTCGAAGCTCGAGGTGGCCCGGCGCGCCGAGGCCGCCGCGCACCTCGCCCGCCACACGACGATGCCCGGCTCGATCGAGTAGTCCGTTCACTCAAGCCGGACGAGCGGCGGAGAAAGAATCCCTGTGGTCTCGCGCGACGGGGTCCAGCTAACCGCCGGGCCCGAGGGCGACAACCGTACGACCGCTGCCCGCGTACAGCTCGAGGAGCGTCAGACGATGTGCCGACTCCAAATTCGTCGCGCGCTAGGAATGGATCAAGTACCACGACATCGGCTCGCTCGAGAAGCGGCGAGGATGACCGCTCGTAGCTCTCACCGAGCGCGACCCCTTCGCCCGACGAAGGCCGTGGTCATCCCGATCGCTGTGACGAGCCATGCGAACAGGGCGATCCAGAACGCCGTGGCGGCGGCGGCGGCCGGGAGCCCGACATCGATCGCCGCCCCCATGCGGAACGTCGACGCCGCGAACATGCCCACCGGGAAGACGAGGGACCAGTACTGGGGTTCGTATCGGATCGGCACGTGCTGCACGCCATGTCGCCAGATGCCGATCGCGAGCAGGAGAGGGATCCACCATGTGGCGAACCCCCACGCCAGCAGGGTCGTCCCGGTCAGGAACGGGGTGAGCTCCTCGAGCACCTCCCATGATCCGGCCGCCATGAGGAGGTTCGAGCCCGCGAGCGCGGTGATGGCGAGCGCCCCCATGTTGATCCAGTACGGCGGCGTCACCTGTTCGCCGGTCAGGGGGAAGAAGGTCCAGCGGTAGAAGATCAGACCGATCACCACCACGTACACCATCAACCCGACCAGGTGTGCGAGGGTCGCAGTCAAGAGGATGCCGCGCGTCCCTGTGGATGGAGCCAGGAGGGCCCCGAGCACCGCGATCGACTCGGTCGACACGACGAGCAGGAGCCACGCACCGCCGATCCCGTGCTCGAGTCCAGGTTTCGTTCCGCGGACCGTGACGGCGGTCAGGAAGGTGTAGGTGAGACCCACCCAGAGCACGATGCCGACCAACCACAGCGCGAGCGCGACCCCCGTCCAGGACGTCAGCAGCGCCACCTGGCTCCCGAGGACGTTCGTCCCCGCGACGATCGTCAAGAAGCCTGCTCCCCGTTGATGGCTCCCCAGGTCCTCGATGAGCAGCCGAGGGAAGCGCGCGAGACGAAGGACCGTCAGGCCCCAGAGGACGACGTACGCCACGACGTTCAGGACGAAGAGCCCGTCGGCGACGGCATCAAGGCCCTGCTGCAGCGCGCCGATCGAGACGATGCCCGTCGCCATCACGAGCGCGAACGAGCCAGGGAAGAGCGTGGCGATCGATGAACGATGAGGATCGGCGCGATCCGAGGTCTTCATCGGTCCGACGGCGAGGACCACCAGACCAGGAAGGCCAGCGCGAAGGAGAGCACCTGGAATCCGAGCAGCCACCACACGGTCGCCGTCTCCTCCAGGAAGTAGGCGTCGAGCGCGATCGTGAGGGCCCAGAGCTGGCCCACGATGATCGTGGCCACCAGCGCGGTCCGCGCGAGGATCACCGCTTGCCGTTGTCGGTCCGCTCTCGGCTCGGCGCCGGGTCCCGGACCCGGCGCGAGGTCGAGCGCCGAGGGACGCGTTCCGGCGGTCATCGGGGACGCGCCCCCACGGCGTAGATCCCGTCACCGCGTTCCTCGAGCTCGATCACGGGCAGCGGCCTGGGCGGCGGGCCCCGCAACACGCTCCCGTCCGAAGCGTCGAACCGTCCTTCGTGACAGGGGCAGTCGAGGACGCCTTCGGCGGGCCGCGGAATCACGGCGCACGCGAGATGCGTGCAGATGGAGGAGTACGCGACGAGACGACCGTCCGCAAGGCGCATCGCGATCGCGCGATCATGCTCGGTCGGGTAGGAGAACTGCACCCAGCTTCCCTCAGGGATCTCGCCCGTGATCCGGACCGGCCCTGGCCGCCCGGTACGCCGGGGGAAGATGCCGATCGCCACGGCGACGGCTCCCACCGTCAAGCCGCCCGAGATCGTCACGAGGATCCTGAGGTAGTCGCGGCGGGCGACCAGCGCCTCGGAGGTGATGTGTTCGAGTTGTCGCCGGCTGACCTCGGCGGCCGTGTCGTCCGTCGAGGTCACGCCTCGTAGCCTCCCGGGATCCTGGAAACGGATCCCGTCGCGTCGGCGTCGGCGCCAACACCGACCCCGACCGGCGCCGCGGGCACCACCACCGCCGCGCCCGTCCGGATCTCCTGCTCGCCGAAGACCACGATGTCGCTCGCCGTGGCGTTCGGCCGCGCTCGAAGGAGCTCCTCGAAAGTTCCGTAGAAGATCGAGCTGGTGGGGCATACGGCCGCGCACATCGGGTCGAGACCCTCCGATGTCCTGTCGTAGCAGAGGTTGCACTTGTACATGAGCATCTCGTCCACATCGAGCTTCGGAACGCCGAAGGGACACGCGTGCACGCAGTTGCCGCACCCGATGCAGCGCTCCTTCTGTGCTTCCTGGACGACGCCATCGGCCGTCACGAGGATGGCGTCGGTGGGACACACCTGCGCACATGGTGCCACCGGGTCTTCGCAATGCATGCAGACCGTGGGCATCGATGCCACGTTGGTGCCTTCCTCGAGGTAGTCGAGGTGGATCATCGATTTACCTCTGTGCGAATCGCACTCGCGGCAGGCCGCCACGCAAGCCTGGCACCCGATGCACCTGCTTGGGTCGATGAAGAGCGTTCGGTTCATCATCCCTCGCCCGTCCCCCTCCCCTGCGGGGCTGAGGGCGGGCGATCGTCCGCCGCCGCTCGCGCCGCCGTGTCGTCCATCCTCTGCCCGGGTGCGAGCGGCGGCGGAGGAGCGGGAGTGATGGCCTCGCCCCGCTCGATCCGGCACGCGCACACCTTGTACTCGGGGATCTTCGAGATGGGGTGGAGGGCGTCCACCGTCAGCAGGTTCGCCGCGGCGGCGCCCGCCCAGTGATACGGCACGAACACCGTGTCGGGCCGGATCGTCTGCGTCACGAGGGCGGGATACGTGACCTCGCCGCGCCGTGTCACCACGCGTACGGGGTCGCCGTTCTCGAAGCCCAGCGACGGATGCACCTCGACCCACGGTCGAGGTGCCTGCTCGACGAGCGCGGCGATCCGTCGTGTCTGGTTGCCCGAGAGGAACTGCGCGACCGTACGGCCCGTGGTGAGCCGCAGCGGGAAGTCGGCGTCGACGGGCTCGTGCGGTTGCTGCCACTCGACCGCGTTGAACCGCGCCCGGCCGTCAGGCCATGAGAACCGCTCCTCGAACAGACGTGGGGTCCCCGGGTGGTCCTCCGACGGGCACGGCCATGCGATGGAGCCCTCGCGCTCCAGGCGCTCGTACGTGATCCCGCGGTAGTCGGCGTTACCGCCTTCGGTTGCCCACCGGAGCTCTTCGAAGATCTCACCGATCGAGTCGTACCGGAACTTCTCGCCGATCCCGAGGCGCGCCGCGATCTCCGAGACGATCCACCAGTCGCGCTTCGCCTCACCCGGTGGTTCGGCCGCTGTGTGGCGAAGGAGCACCTTGCCCTCGGCGTTCGCCACCACGCCGCCGTCCTCGGCCCACACCGCGCTCGGCAGTACCACGTCGGCCCGCTCTGCCGTCTCCGACAGGAAGAAGTCGAGCTGTACGTGGAACTCCAGCTCGTCGTAGCAACGAGCGATCCGGTGGGCGTTCGGCATGGAGACGAGCGGGTTGTTGCAGATCCCGAGCAGTCCCTTCACCTCGGTGCCCATCATGTGCACGAGCTCGACCGCGCTGGCACCCTTGTGCGGCAACGTGGCTTCGTCGATCCCCCAGTAGCGCGAGATGAAGGCGCGGGCATCGGGGTCTTCGATGTCACGCTGGCCCGGGAGCTGGTCGGACTTCTGCCCATGCTCGCGCCCTCCCTGGCCGTTCCCTTGCCCGGTGATCGTGCCGTATCCCTTGCCCGGTGCCCCGATCTGGCCGGTCGCGAGCACCAGGTTGATGATCGACAGCGCGTTCTCGACCCCCTGGATCTGATGCTCGATGCCGCGCGCATGGAACGCCATGGCGCGCTCGGCCGTGCCCCACATCCGCGCCAGGTCTTCGACGAGGCGCGGCTCGATCCCGCAGATCTCTCCGACCCTCGCAGGATCGTAGGTCTTCACGGTCTCGCGAACGTCGTCCCATCCGACGGTGCGGTCGGCGATGAATCGCTCATCGAGCCATCCTTCGCGCGCGATCACATGGAGCACGCCGTTGAAGAGCGCGCTGTCAGTCCCCGGCCGAACGGGCACGAACAGATCGGCCGTGCGCGCGAGCGGCGTCTCTCGAGGATCGATGACGACCAGCTTCGCGCCGCGGTCGCGTGCCCCCCACACGTAGTTCGACATCACGGGGAAACACTCCGCCACGTTCGATCCCGCCACCAGGATCACCTGTGTCTCGAGCATGTCGGACCAGGGGTTCGCCGCCCGGTCGACCCCGAACGCCATCTTGTTCGCGGCGGCAGCCGACACCATGCACAGGCGCCCGTTGTAGTCGATGTTCTTCGTCTGGAGTGCGACCCGAGCGAACTTCCCCATGAGGTATGTGACCTCCGTGGCGAGGGAGGAGCCGGAATAGACGGCGAACGCGTCTCGGCCGTAGGTCTCCTGGATCCGCGTCATCTCGGACGCGACCCGGTCGAGCGCCTCCTCCCACGACGCTCGCCGGAGCGGGGTGTCGCGCGAGTCGCGAACGAGCGGGTAGAGGAGCCGGTCGGGGTGGTTGACCTGCTGGTAGGCGGTCACCCCCTTCGGACAGAGCTTCATCTTGTTGATCTCGTGGTCGCGAGGCTCCACGCCGAACACGCGCCCGGCGGCGTCGACCTTCAGGAACATCCCGCACTGAACACCGCAGAAGCAGCAGTGGGTCGGGACGAGACGGGATCCGCGGGGTCCCGGGGTCTCCCATCCCAGCGCCGGTTCGGCCCCTCCTTCGCGGAAGTCGCCGACGCCCGGAGGGACGATCGGGTAGGTCGTCATCTCAGAAACCTCGCTTCACGTCGTTGAGGTAGGCCCGTCCCCGCTCGATGCGCTTGCACCGCGGGCAGGTTTCGATCCAGCCGCCGAATCGGAGGTCCAGCTCGTCCATGGTCTCTTGCAGGTTCCGGACGAACGCCACCCCCTCGAGCGGCTCGCCGCAGCGCCGGCACGCTGCGACACCCTCGTCCAGCTGACCCACCTGCTTGAAGATCTGCACACCCACGACCGCCGGCCGCTGAATCACGTGGAAGAACTTCCCGAACGGGATGAACACGAGCGACAGGACGACGATGCCCATGTGGAGGATCGCCAGGAACTCGTAGCCGGCCCCGCCGAGCAAGACACTCGAGAACGTGAGCAGGAGGCCCGTCGCCGAAATCGCGATCAATGCGACGAGGGGCACGAAGTCGTAGCCGAGCCGCTGCTCGGATCGGACCTCCCGGTCGCGCAACCGTCGCCACAGGAAGTAGACGCAACCCCCGATCACGAGCACAGCCGCGAGATCGAGCATGTGGAACACGATCCAACCGAACCAGGTGAACGGAGCGAAGGTGAACGCCTTCAACCCCCACACGTACATCTCGTACGCACCCGTGTCGTCGGCCCGGAAGTGAATCCAACCCCACGACAGGGCGAACGTCATCAGGGCGGCGAGCACGACACCCCAGAAGAGCGCGAGATGCGCGAGCCACCGCCCCCGCCCTCGTTCACGGATGAACAGCTGGAGGCCCAGATAGGAGACGAGCGTGCGGGGGACCAGCGTCGGGAACCGTCGGAAGTTCCGCCAGGAAAGGAACGAGCCCCATCCGTGGACGAAGTACCGACGGGTGGGCGCCTGTTGTATCCACATGGCGTAGCGATAGACCACACCGAACGTGAGCACCACGGTCGCGGTCGCATAGCCGATCAGCGCCGCATCGAAGGTACGGAGCGCGCCGCTCCCGACATAGATGGCGGCGGTCAGCAGCAGCGCCGAGAGGACACCCGCGATCGCCGCCCTCCTGGCCGCATGCGCCTCGCTGGGGTCTTCCATCGTCCGCTGCGACATAGTCGTCCCGAGCCTATATCGGTCAGGATGGATGCTCCCAATCGCTTGACCCGCTCGTCGATGCCGCGGCGGGCCGTTCTGCCGTCGTCATCGAACCTAAAGGGCGACCTCGTGGGCGCGGGGAGCCTCCCGCTGAACGGAAGCGGGAACTGACCGCCGGCGCGCCCACCTGTTTTGTTGGCGACAGACCGGGTGGACAGAACGCGAGGTTGAGAGCACCAAAGGACGGCCGCACAGCGCAGTAGGAACCCGCAATCCCGTCGAAGAGGCGGGCCATTCTGGGCTTGCCGAGACCTACTTCGGCTACGTCCTTCGTTGCACTCGTTAACGAGATACTGGCGACCCCGTTCGCCCGGGTTCCTTAAGCTTGGCTACTTGCTTCTGCCTGTTCGTTTCGCCCAGGCTTCAATGTCTTGTCTCAACCAAAGCCTCGGCTGGCGAGGCCCAAGATCGATAACGGGCCGGGGCATGTCGGAGTAACGCTTTAGGTAACTGCTGACGGTGTTCCGATGGCTGAGCCCGAGGATCTTCGCCACGACTGTGGCATCGATTAGATCCTCCGTATTGACCCGTGGCGTCATGGGCGGAGTTTACAGCTGTTGACTCAGGCTGAGCTTGACTGATACAGTCTTATTACAGCTGTAGGCACGCAAGCCGTGCCCCGGCGTGCTGAAACACCCGGGGCGTGGCCGGAACCTGTTTGGAGGTCCCGACATTGGCCATCGTAGAACAGCCGGCACCTCATAAGAGACGCCGACGATGCACCACCGTGGACGCCCACACGACGCGCCAGACCGTGCCGACTCCGCCCGCCCCTACGCTGCGGCGCGAGATTGAGCCCCTGCACCGGAAGCTTCGGGAGTCCTCTGAGCTCTCCTCATAGAGCCAGACCAAGTTCCTGGACCTGCTGGATCGGTTCGAGACATTCTTGGCGGTAAGTCACGAGGTCGCATCACTGGCAGAGGTGACGCGGTCCCACGTCGTCCAGTTCATATCGGCTGCTCCGGCTGGGACCCCATCGATCGAGCCAGCAGCCGCGACCATGTATCTTCGTCGCTCCGCCGTTCGTCTGCTCTTCCGTCTCGCGCGGGAGTCGGGTCTGGAGATCGGTGACCCAGCGCTCGATATCGCGCTCCCTGCTCGCGCGCCCCGGCGAGTTCGTCCACTCACCGACGCCGAGATCGTGATGTGCAGAGGAGCATCTCTGCATACGTTGGCCGAGACTCGGCTTCCAGCGGCCTGGGCGCTGGCTGAAGCCACGGCGCGAACGTCGGAGCTTCCATCCATCCTGGCGTCGGATATTGACCTCCCCTCAGAAAGCGTCCGGATACATGGTTCGTCAAGAACGCAGCCGAGACGTGGCTCCCTTTCGAACTGGGGGATCCAGCAACTCGGGAGGCGGCTCGACGCCCTGGCGTCAGCAAGTGCCGAGGACACGGCGGTCATCTACAGGGGTAACCGTGGCGGAGCATCGGGGCAGGCGTCGGCGAGCACAGCGATCGCATGGACCCTGCGTCGCGCCGGCCTCACCGCCGATGCTGCTGTCCGCCCTACCTCGGTTGCTGCGTGGGCGGGTCGCCGCTTGTTCGACCAGGGAATCGCGCTGGAGGAGGTCGCCCGCAGACTCGGGATCCGCAGCCTGGACCGAACCGCGAGCCTCATCGGCCTCGATCTGGGTGGACCGTGAGGCCGGTCACGGGGCCGGCAGCGCTGGAGAAGGTCGAGGCTCTCCTGTGCAATCCGGCCGTGTACGCACTCGCCGATCTGATCCCTGGATCCACAGACGTTGGCGGGAGACCCCGCACGTACCCGAACTTCATGGTGTTCGTGTACGGAGCGTTGTGCAGCGTGTGGCGGAGCGCCCGTCAGGTGGAAGCTGAGCTCGCCCACCCACTCGTGTGGACGTTCATGCGCGACCTCGTCGCTGCCCGATTCCCGGATGACTCGTCCAGGCGGCTTCCCGCGGTCCCGATGCGCAGACATCACTTCATCTACATGCGCAACCGGTACCTGTCGGACCCAGCGATCCTCGAGGCGATCGGCTATCTCCACCGGTCGTTCGCGGCAGATCAGGCGCGAGAGACAGGATTGCTGAACCCAGATCGAGGGGGATCGTGGACGCATCCCAGCCTCGATCGGCTCCTGCACGCGGATGGAAAGGTGGTCACACCTCTGTTCCGCGCCAAGCCCGGAGACACACGAGTCGACAAGCAAACGGGGGAGATCATCCCGCTTCGCCACGAACCCGACGCCGCCCTGCACTTCGAAGGCGATGGCGAGGCGGCATGGGGCACGAAGTTCGTGGTGGTCGCTGCCCGCGGCACGGACGAAGGGACACGCGTGATTCTCGATATCGAACGGGTGGAGAAACCGGGAGCGGAGGCCTCGGTCGCCATGGAGTGCTTCCGTCGCCTCGCTCCCCTGGTCCCGGGCGCCCAGGGCGTCGTCTACGACACCGCGCTCCGTGGGGTCCACCACCAGGAGCTGCTCCGCGCCCTCGGGCTGCTTCCGATCAACCATGTCGCGGCAGCCGAGAAGGGCGCACGCACGCCGCGCCGGAAGGAAGGTCGACGGGTCGCGAAGAGTGTCCACGTCGAAGACAAGCGGGTGATGGGTCCCGAGGGTCGTGCCGTGTCGGTTTCCCTCTACGCACAGGATGGTGCGATAGGGATCGGGAGGCTGACCGACCGCGGTCAGATGGTCTTCGAGGCGCTCCGGCGGATCCGCACCCACAGGACGCGCGACAAGAAGGGTACCTACCGCTGGTACAACGACTACCGGCTGCCCGAGCGGATGGGTGGCGGCACGGTCACGGTCCGGCTCCATGCGAACGAAGAGGACCGGACCAAGCGCTTCAACCGGACCGAGAACGTCCGGCCCATCCCGCCCAGCGATCCCGACTTCGCTCGCCTCTACGCGCGCAGGAACGACGCGGAATCCATCAACCGGAACCTCAAGGACACCCTGTTCCTCGGAAGAGCCCACAGCGTCGGCCACCTACGCCAGCAGGTCGACCTGATCGGCTACGCGTTGCTCGTGAACGGTTTGACCGTGCTCCGGCACGAGCGACGCGGCAGGCTCCCCGCTGCCGCCTGAATCGGTCCTAAATCCTCCCGCTTGGCTCCGCGGTGTGCGTACAACGTGACACTCGCCGGGCGGGACTCATTCCCTCGCTAATCGGCCCTCGCCTCGCCGTAGACTCAGTCACGATTGAGTGTCGGATCCGTCGAAAGGGGTTCTCGACCACCTTTTCTACAACCCTCGCCCTCGTAGCTCAGTGGATAGAGCATCGGTTTCCTAAACCGTGTGCGGAGGTTCGATTCCTCCCGGGGGCACCTCTACCTCCCGTTTGAGAACGACGTGGCAAAGAGCATACTTCGAGGCTCGAACGGCGGGAAGGCCTCCAGCAACAGGATGACCTGCCCGACGGGATGCCGACCCGAGCGTATGCTCGTTCGGTCGTGGCTCGAACGGACCTCCCCGCCGGCACGGTGA
>JBKKAE010000022.1:0-5758 GCA_046714835.1 Actinomycetota bacterium
GGCTACGACCTCGACCTGCTCCGCGCGATCGCCGGTGCCGTCGCGGTGCCGGTGATCGCCTCCGGCGGCGCCGGCGACCCGGCGCACTTCGCGGAGGCGCTCACCGAGGGGCCCGCCGACGCCGTCCTCGCCGCCTCGCGCTGGCACGACGGCGACCTCACTATCCGTGAGGTGAAGGAACACCTGGCTTCCCGAGGGATCCCGGTGCGACTGTGATGGAACGTGCCGACCTCGACGCCTTGGCCTTCGACGAACGCGGCCTGATCCCGGTGGTCGTCCAGGACGTGGAGAACGGCGACGTGTTGATGCTCGCCTGGGTCAATCGGGAGTCTCTCGACCGCACGCTCGATGAGGGGCGGATGGTCTACTGGAGCCGCTCGCGGCGAGAGCTCTGGCGCAAGGGCGACACGTCGGGCCACGTGCAGCACTGGGAGGAGCTTCGCGTGGACTGCGATGGCGACGTGCTGCTGGCCCGCGTCCACCAGGAGGGCGCCGCCTGCCACACAGGCCAGCGGTCGTGCTTCCACCGCTCGATCAGCTGACGAACGTTCCCGCGGGCACCTGCTGCGTGATGCAATGCGGCCCCCCGCCTCCGAACGAGATCAGCGCGCCGGGAACGCCGACGACCTCCCGATCCGGGTACGCCTTGGCCAGGAGTTCGAGCGCGGGCTCATCCTCGGGGATTTCGCCGACGGGCACGATCACGGCGCCGTTCGCGAGGTAGTGGTTCATGTACGGGATCACGATCGGTCCGATCCCCTCGAGCTCCGCCCACCCGTTGACGGGACCATCCCGCACCTCGAACGAACGATCCCGCGAGTCCCGGGCTCCCTGCAAAATCCCTCGGTCCTCGTCGAACCGCGGGGCATTGGGGTCGTCGTCCCCGGCCGCGACCGCGAGCATCACGACGCCGGGTTGCACGAGCTGTGCGAGCCCGTCGATGTGACCGTCGGTGTCGCGGTCCTCGACCAGGCCGTGCGGGAGCCAGATCACCTCGTCGACGCCGAGGTAGGACCGGAGACCGTCCTCGATCTCCTCGCGGCTCATCGACGGGTTCCGGTTTGGATGCAAGAGGCACTGTTCCGTCGTGAGCACCGTTCCCTCTCCGTCGACGAAGAACGAGCCACCTTCCAGGACGAACGGCGCGCCGTAGCGACGGACCCCGAAGTGCGAAGCGAGAAGCTCAGGGAGCCGTGCGTCCTTGTCGTAGGGCAGATACTTCTCGCCCCAGGAGTTGAACCCGAAGTGGACGAGTGCGAGCTCGCCCTTCGCGTTCGCCACGAAGATCGGGCCGTTGTCGCGGAGCCACGAATCGTCGATCGGCATCTCGAGGGCCTCGACGCCCGCCCCACAGCAGCGCCGCACGCCGGCGGCCTCCCCTTCGGCACAGACCATCAGGACGGGTTCGAACGCGGCAACGGCCCGAGCGGTCGCCGCCCAATCCGCTCGCGCCTCGTCCAGACGGCCGTGCCAAAGCGACTCGCGTGTGGGCCATGACATCCAGGTCGCCAGGTGCTCATCGAACTCGGCGGGCATCGCGAAACCGTCGGCTCGAGGCGTGGGCGTTTCCATGACCGGAACCGTAGCCTCTCGCGCCGGTTCCCTGCCAGCGACACGTACACTCCGTGCGCATCCCGGACCGCGAGGTCGACATGCTGAAGCTGGTCATCCCCAAAGGTTCTCTCGAGGAGCAGACGCTCCGGCTGTTCGAAGCGGCCGACCTCCGAGTGCGCCGCGGCTCCGGCCGCGACTACCACGGCACGGTGGACGACGATCGCATCGAGCGCGTCTCGATCCTGCGTCCTCAGGAGATCCCGCTCTACGTGCAGGACGGTCTATTCGACATGGGGATCACCGGCCAGGACTGGATCGCCGAGACCGAGGCCGACGTCGAGGTGCTCACAACGCTCTCCTACGCCCGCTCCGGAACCGGCCACGGCACCCAGATCGTGCTCGCCGTCCCGAACGAGCATCCGGCGAACAGCGCGAAGGAGATCCCACCCGGCACACGGATCTCGACCGAGTTCCTGAAGCTGACCGAGCGGTACTTCGAGGACCTCGGCATCCCCGTGAAGGTCGTGTGGTCCTACGGCGCCACGGAGGCGAAGGTCCCCGAGATCGTCGACGCGATCGTGGATATCACCGAGACCGGCAACACCTTGCGCGCCCACGGGATGAAGATCCTCGAGACGCTCCTCACCTCGGAGCCGGTCTTGATCGCGAACCGGGACGCGTTGGCCGAGCCGACCAAGCGCGCCGCGATGGATGACCTCCAGACCCTGCTGCTGGGCGCCCTCCGAGCCGAGGGCCGCGTGCTCATCAAGCTGAATGTCAGCGAGGACCGGCTGCAGGCCGTCATCGACGTCGTCCCGTCGATGAAAGCGCCGACGGTCTCCCCTCTCTCCGAGGGGGGCTACGCGATCGAGACCGTCGTCGACAAGCAGGGCGTGAACAAGCTGATCCCGGAGCTCAAGGCTGCCGGGGCTACGGACATCCTCGAGATGCCGATCTCGAAGATCGTGCCCTGACAGGCCGACCGTCACTCGTTTCACCGCCTCGCAGGAACGACGTCGACCCAGATCGACCCTCTCTCGACGTCAACGGCGATCGCGGTCGCGGCCCCCTGGATCTGGGCGAAACGGGGAGTGACCTGGAGGGTCGAGGCCTCGACGCGAGAGATCGTCCCGTCCGGATGGGACACCCAGACGGCGTCGAATCCGACGGCCATGTCGCTCGCCTCGGCGACCGTCGCTTGCCGGACGCTTCGCGTCTCCGCGATCGAGATCCGCGTCACAACGCCGGTTCCCCGATCCAACACCCAGACGTAGTCACCGGCGACGGCGATCCGGTCGATGTTGCCGCTGACAGGTACCTCTCCGACGGCCTTGAGGGAGACAGGATCTACTCGTGTCACGATCCCGGCGACCTGATCCACCACCCACACGCCCCCTCCGCCGGCGGCCACCAGGTCGGCGCTGGCGACCACTTTCCGCTGACGCGTGACCGTTCCGGAGGGGTCGATCCGAGCGAGGGTTCCGTCGGTCCTCGCCAGCCAGAGGTGTGCTCGGTCGACCGACAAGCTCGCCCGTCCGGTCCCAGCGGGATTCGGGTAGCGGAGCATCTCTCGCACGTCATCGGTCGCGGCGTTGACCCGAACGAGCGTCTCGCCGGTCGCCACCCAGAGGGCTTCGAATGCCGACACCATCGAGTTGGAGAAGGTGAAACTCAGCCCGATCCCGCTCACGCACGTCGCCGTGTATGGGATCGACGTAAAGCAGGGTCGGGTCGGGATTGGTGGGAGCGAGGACCCACACGGCACCCTGGCCGGCGGCGACCGACCTGCTGGTGGGGGCTGCCTCCCCGGGGCGTCTCGGAAGAGGGATGTCGATACGCTGCAACTCGTCACCGTTCTCGGGATCCAGCTCGATCAGGAATTGAGAACTCCTCAGCGCTCGGTTCGGCGGGTCGCCCCCATCGTGAAGCTCCAGGTGATCGCTGCGGCGGCCAACACCGCGACGGCGACCCCCGCCACCACCACCTTCCGCCGCCGACGGCTAGGCCCCGGGAAGATCTCGCGTCGCCGCTCGGCGGCCTCTTCCGTCTCGAGTGGCGGCGTGACCACGACGCCATCGAGCGCGGTCACCAAGAACAGCCGGACCTCGTCCTCCAAGCCTTTCAAGCGGTGCGTCCCGTGATCGGCGAAGGAGATGCCCGCGCCGGACACGATGTCCCTCACCGAGGCCGGCACCAACACCTCCCCGAGTCCGGCGACCGACATCACGCCAGCCGCGGTGTTGACGATGAGGCCGCCGGCCTTGCCTTCGACCAGCTCGAGCTCGCCGAAGCTCACGCCCGCCCTGAGCTCGATCCCGAGGGAACGAACGGCTGCAGCAGCCGCGACGGCACACCGGATCGCGTCGACCGGGCGTTCGAACGTCACGAAGAAACCGTCGCCCGCGGTGTCGTTCTCTCGGCCGCCGAACCTTCGGAGCTCGCGCCGGACGATCTGGTGATGGCGCGTGAGGAGCTCGGCCCACCGACTGTTGCCCATCTCGGCCGCGATACGGTAGAGCCGACGATGTCGGTGAACAGGGCGGCCCCAAGACCACGCGTGCCGGTTCGCCGTTGCACCGCCGGAGTCTACCCATGCATCCTTCCGAAACGTGCCCTGACCTGCGGCTCGAAGGCGGCTGGTAGGGTCCGGCCTTCGTGCGTCGCCGACTCCCCCAGATCGTAGCGCTGTTGCTCGTCGTGCTCGCGCGCCCGGCGGCCGCAGCACCGGGAGCGCTCGATGCGTCCTTCTCCGGCAACGGCATCCAGTCGATGTTCCCCGGCGGGGCCACCGCGCAGGCCGTCGCGATCGATGCGCAGGACAGGATCGTCGTCGCCGGATACACGATCGGGAGGAGGACCGACGTCGCGGTCGCTCGCGTGCGGCCGAACGGCGGGGCCGACGCCAGCTTCGGCGGCGACGGGCGCGTCAGGATCGACCTCGGCGCGAAAGATCAGGCGCTCGATGTCGCGATCGACTCGGACGGGAGGATCGTCGTCGTCGGCAAACGATCTACCCGCCTCGGCGCGAGGTGGTTCGTCATCCGCCTCCTCTCGGGAGGTGCCCGTGATCGCTCGTTCGGCGGCGACGGCGCCGTGGTGACCGACTTCGGCAGGCGGTACGAGCATGCCAACGCGGTCGCGATCGCATCCGGCGATCGGATCCTCGTCGGCGGTTCCGCCTCCGGGGGGCTGCACGAGAAGTGGGCGTTCGCGCGCTACCTGAGCGGAGGCGCGCTGGACTCCTCGTTCGGAGGGGACGGCCGCGTCACGATGTCGCTCTCGCTCTCCGGCGAGGAAGTGCAGGACCTGGTTATCGACTCGGGCGAGATCCTCGCGGCGGGCTATGCCGAATCCAACTTCCTTCCGAGGTTCGCGATCGCCAAGCTCCGTGCCGACGGCTCGAGGGTGGCCTCGTTCGGCAACAACGGCGTGAGGATCGTGAACGTGGGCCTCGGCGCGGACGCGGCCTTCGGACTCGCCGTCCAGGCGGACGGCAAGCCGATCCTCGCGGGCTACGCCAGCAGCGATGGGCAAGCGGATTGGGGCCTGGTTCGGCTGGCCGCCGGAGGAGGGCTCGACGGGAGCTTCGGGGGCGACGGCATCGTGACGACCGCGTTCACGCCCGCCTACGAGCTCGCGGCCTCGGTGGCGATACAGCCGGACGGCCGGATCCTGGTGGTCGGTCGTGCACGGGGCCCGAGCGGCACGGACGATCTCGCGGTCGTGCGGTACGGGACGGCCGGCGGCCTCGACGGGTCGTTCTCGGGGAACGGGAAGGCGCTCTTCAACCCCTATCGCGAAGATGACGCCGCCAGGGATGTGCTGGTCCACGACGGCAAGATCCTCATCGTGGGTGACTCGATGCAGGACCTCGTCCCACGGATGGTCGTGCTCCGGATCCGGATGACCTGACCGATCGAGAAGCCCTGCGGCGCAGAGGTCGGCTTGACTCCTTGCCCGGAACTGTGGAAGCATCCGCGTGTCATGACTGAACGGCCGTTCAACCCTCGCTCCCGAGTATCCGCCTCATAGCGGCGTCCCTTCGACCGATCACGCGGGCGCCGATCGACCTCTCGACGAGAGGTCGTTTTCCTTTCCTGGCCCCATCACGTAAGGAGCGAGAGATGGACGTTCGGATCCGGATCGCCGAGGAAGCGGCAGAGCTGGAGCGGCGGTGGGCGCGCGACCCCCGCTGGGCGGGGGT
>JBKKAE010000023.1:0-6471 GCA_046714835.1 Actinomycetota bacterium
CAACATGGCTGGTGCTCCAGGGGGTGAAGCGTGGCGTCAACCGCCCACGGCCGTTCCTCGCGAATCCGCAGGGAACTCGCCGGATGATCGCGGAGCCACACGGCACGTCGTGGCCCTCCAGCCACCCCGCGGTTCTCACCACGTTCACGCGCGTGGCCGCGCGTGAGCTCGGCATCGGTGCTCTCGGCCGGGCCGCCCTCACCACCCTGGACGCGTCGGTCGCCGCGTCCCGCGTCGCCCTCGGCGTCCACTATCCGAGTGACGTGGCGAGCGGCCTCTTGTTCGGGCGCGCCGTCGCGCGGCTCTGGCCACGCGGAACCCACCGATAGACTCGCCCGCGATGCTCGAGACGATCGCATCCGTCGGCTGGCCCGTCCTCGACCGCTTCCGGTTCGGGGACTCGATCGAGATCTCCCCGCACGGCCTCGGCATCGCGGTCGGGTTCATGACGGGAGCGTGGTTGTTCACGAAGCTCTCGGCTCGGCGTGGCATCCCCGAAGGTCTCGCGAGCTCCATCGTGTTCTGGTCGGTGGTCGGCTCGCTCGTCGGCGCCCGTGCCGCCTACGTGATCGCGCACGTCTCCGAGTTCGCGAGCCCGCTCGACTGGTTCAAGATCTGGGAGGGCGGGATCTCACTCCTCGGGGGGATCGCCGGAGCGACGATCGCGAACGCGGTCAACATCAAGCGACAGGAGTACCGATTCCGGTTCTTCCAGGTGGCGGACACGATCGCCCCGTGCCTCGCGCTGGGCATCTCGATCGGGCGGATCGGGGACCTGATCATCGGAGACCACCTCGGAAAGCCGACGTCCTCGCTCCTTGCGTGGACCTACGAGGGAGGCACGCTCGCGCCGCCCTTCTCGTGTGCCGGTGACTCCTGCACCGCGACTCTCCTCGGGGGGTTCATGGAGACGATCGATCGAGCGGGGGCGACCCTGTCCGACGCGACGGGCAACGTCATCGCTCGCGGGGTGGGCGTCCACCAGACGGCGCTGTACGACATGTTGCTGGCGGGCATCCTCTTCGCGTTCCTGTGGTGGTTCATCCGCTCCCCCCGGCGCGAGGGCGTGACGACCCTCGTGTTCGGACTGTCCTACGGGGGCATCCGGCTTCTCGAGGACTCGCTCCGGATCGACAAGCGGTTCGGGCCGCTCACCGGTTCGCAGTGGACTGCTCTCACCGTCGCGATCGTGGCGAGCGGGCTCCTGATCTACTGGGCCGTCTCGAGACGGATCGGCCCCACGACTCCCGGCCGAGGGGCTCCCATCCCGAACGACGCCGAGGCTCCGGTCACGTCCTAGCCGTACCGCGGAGCGTGCCGACCGTCAGCGACCGCCGAGGTACGACCGGCCGACCTCCCTGAGCTTCTGGTGCGTGGCGCCGTACGCGTCGGCGCGCGGGAGATACGACTTGGCCACCTTCGCCAGGAATGTGTAGTTGGGGTCCACGACGTTCGCCACCGGGGACTCGCTCACCTGGGTCAGCAGCTGATACGCATCGAGCGCCTCGAGGCCGTATCCCTCGCCCATCCACGCGATCAGATCGGCGTGCGCGATCCGGAACGCATCCTCCAGCGGGCGGGCCGACCCGGTCGACATGATGTGGCTGTCGCTCTCGATCCGCGGCCACGGAGTCGATCGACCCTTCACCAGGTCGATCGCGATCACGGTGTCCATCGCGGCCTCGACGGCGACCCCGCACGTCTCTCCCTCGCCCTGCCGGCAGTGCCCGTCACCGATCGAGAACAGTGCGCCTTCCACGTTCACCCCCAGATAGCAGGTGACGCCGGCGCGCATCTCGGGTGTGTCCATGTTGCCGCCGTGGGCATCCGGCACGAGCGACGATCGAGCCTCGAACGCGGCCGGAGCGACACCGACGGTGCCGTGCATCGGGTCCAGAGGAAGCGTCGCGACGTGGTCGCCTTCGGTCGCTCGGTACGTGACGGTGCGGCCCGCTCGGTCGACCTCGTAGATCCAGACGCGCTCCGGAAGCGGTTCCTGCAGCGTCGCGGTCTGGTGGGTCGACGTGAGCGCTCCGAAGAGCGGGACCGTGCACGAGGACGCCCAATCCCTCGACGGCTCGATCGAGATGAAGTGGATCGCGAGCGTGTCCCCGGGCTCCGCGCCGTCCACGAAGAACGGGCCCGTCTGCGGATTGACGAACGGGAACTCGATCACCCGCGAGACCCAGTCGTCCGGTCCTCGCACCTTGCCTCCGAACGCGTCCTCGGTCCAGAGCTCGAGGATGTCGCCCGGCTTGACCTGCCGCACCGGCGGCACGCCGCCGAACGTCCATGCGAACTCCGACGGATCCGGACGGTAGGTGATCGCGTCCATCAGGCTGCCTCCACTCTGTCGAGGAACGCGTTCACCCTGTCCATGAACTCCTGGCGCTTCTCCCAGAAGCACAGGTGCGAGGCGTCATCGAAGATCGTGAGCTCGGCGTCGGTGATCGCACGCGCGATATCTTGCATGTGCTCGGGGCGTGCTTCGTCGTGCTCTCCGCCCAGCACGAGGGTCGGCACGCCGATCTCGCCGAGCCGCTCGGTGACGTCCCAGTCCTTGAAATTGCCCGTGACCGTGAACTCGCTCGGCCCGTTCATCGTGGTGTAGACCTCGGAGCCGATCTCGGTGAAGGAGCGTTCGAGGCCATCGGGCCATGGGTCAAGGCGGCAGACGTGCCGTCGGTAGAAGGTGACGAGCGCCCCCTGGTACTCCGGGCAGGCCGTGAAGCCGCTGGCCTCGTGGCGATCGAGGACCTCGCGCTCGGCGTCGGGGAGCTCGGCGCGGAGCGCGTTGCACTCGTGGATCCAGCGGGGCATCGATGCAGGGCTCCCACACAGCAGCAGGGACGCGAGCGGTGCGCGTGTGTCCAGCTCGTACTGCATCGCCAGCATCCCGCCCCAGGAGCTGCCGAACAGGTGGAGCCGTTCGAGACCGAGCGCTTCGCGAATCGTGGCGAGCTCCCGTACGAACCGGTCGACCGTCCACAACGACGTGTCGCCGGGTCGATCCGACTTCCCACACCCGAGCTGGTCGTAGAAGACCACCCGTCTGCGGTCACCGAGGTCTTCGAGCGGGGTGATGTAGTTGTGGGTCATCCCGGGGCCCCCGTGAAGGCAGAGCAACGGGACGCCCGGGCCGTCCCCGACCGCGTACCACCAGACGCGGCCACCCTCGACCTCGATCCACCCCTCCTCGGTCATTCGCGCACTAGGGGCTGATGTTGGTGTCCCGCGCCGCCACCTCGACCGGGCCGTCCCCGATGAAGATCTTCGCGGTGTCGGTGATCTTCTGTCGATCCGTCGCGTACAGGATGATCAGATACAACAGACCGAGGACCACCCAGATCGCCACCATGATGCTTCCCAGCGTGAGCGGCCACGAGAGCGGGAAGATGAAGTCGAACACCTTCAGCCCGGCGCCGGCCAGGAACCCCGGGACGAACGCGACGATCCCGAGGACGGGGATCAGGAGGTGCTTCACCATGCTGAACTCGGCGCTCCGCTCACGGGCGTAGAACAGGATGCAGGCGAGGTTGACGAGGATGTAGATCGGTACGAGCCCCACCACGAGCGCCGTCGCGATCACGAAGGACGCGGTGAACGGATCCATCTCGGTCTCCATGCCCCAGCCGAACCCCAGCCACAGCGTGGCGACCACGCCGACGATCAGTTGGATCCAGACCGTGACGTGTGGAGACCGGAACCTGGGGTGGACCTGCGCGAGCAGGGACGGCAGCACCCGGATCCTCCCCATCGCGAACAACGTTCGCGTCGCGGCGTTGGAGCTCGAGTTCGCGTTGGCGATCGCGGAGTTGATCATCGCCAGCACGACGAGGATCCACCCCACGCCCCAGACGGTGCGACCGAGGTCGACCCATCCGGTGCCGAACTCCCCCATACGCTCGGGCCCGAAGAACACCGTGGCGCCGTACGTCGTGAGCACGTAGTAGAGGCCTACCACGATGCACGACAGGACGACGGCTCGCGGCACGGTCCGGTGCGGGTCCCGTGCCTCTTCGGCGAGAGGCGCAGCCGCCTCGAACCCGATGAAGGCGAGGATCGTGTACACGGACGCGGCGAACACGCCTCCGATGCCCTCCTGACCTTCGATGTTGGCGAACGTCGTCGTGAAGACGTCGAGCGTGTTCCGGTCGCCCGCCTCGACGATCATCCAAACGGCGAGGGCGGCGAAGACCCCGACCTCGAAGATGCCGAGGATCGTTCCTGTGCGTGTCGAGATCTGGATCCCCAGGTAGCCGAGCACGAACACGATGGCCGCGGCGGCGAGGGACCAGATCCACCACAGGTCTCCGCTCCATCCGAGCTCGGGATGGACGTACTCGGCCATGATGAAGCCGAGCTGCAGGTACAGGATCGGGGCCACGAGCGGCTCGACGAGCGCATAGACCCACGCCACCAGGAAGCCGATCGACGGATGGATGCCCCGCGACGTGTAGGTGTAGAACGACCCGGCCGACGGGAGGTGCTTCGCGAGCTGACCGATCGCGATCGCGCAGAAGAGGCTCCCGAGGAGCGCGATGACCACGGCGAGAGAGGTCGCGCCCCCCGCGAAGGTGATCCCGAACGTGATCGAGAACGCGACGGCCACGGCCGGCGCCATATGTGTGATCGACTGGAAGACGACCTCGCGGAGCCCGATGGCTTCGCGGGCGAGACCTTCCGACCGGGGGGACGGCTCGGACGCGGTGACGCTCATGACTGCATGTCTCCCCTCGCCAGCGCCGCGCCGAGCGGTCCTCGGTCGCGGCGGACCGAACACCTGGGGCCGGTGGTATCCGTTGGGGGCCAGGCTGTCAAATCGAGGCCAGGCCGTGCAGGCGTCCTCGAAGCGGTCGATCGGCACCGTCTTGACGCGGGTGACGCCGGCGTCGTCGACCATCGCGAGGCCCATCGCCTCGACGCCGCCGTGACGAGCCCCTCCACGACCATGCCGACGTCTTCAGTGGGCTTCAGGTTCGACCGGGGCGGAGCCTCCACGACGGACGAGCATACGGAGTCCGATCCAGGAAGTGCTCCGCTCGGATGTGTGAGAGTCGCTTCGAGGAGCTCACCCGTTAGCGCGCCATGAGCTGGAGCGGCTTCCCCACCTTCGACTTCGTCGCGCGGACGACCGCTTCGGCCGCCTCGCTCAGGGCGAGAGCGGCGGGGGAGTCCGGATCGGACACTACGATTGGCACGCCCTCGTCGCCACCGGCCCGCAGCGCCGGCACCAACGGGATCTGTGCCATCAGGGGAACGCCGAGGGTTTCGGCCGCCTCGCGGCCACCGCCTTCGCCGAAGATCGTCTCGCGCTCGCCGCAGTGCGGGCACACGTACCAGGACATGTTCTCGACGACGCCGAGCGGGCGTAGGTTCGTGCGCTCGGCCATCTTCCCGGCGCGCTCGGCGACCTTGCGGGCCGCGTCCTGGGGCGTCGTGACGACGAGCATCGAGGCTCCTGGGATGAACGAGGCGAGGGAGATCGAGACGTCGCCCGTGCCGGGCGGGAGGTCGCAGAGCAGGAAGTCCAGGTCGCCCCACCAGACGTCGCCAAGGAACTGCTGGATCGCCTTGTGCAGCATCGGGCCGCGCCAGATCACCGGCGTCTCTTCGGGGACGAAGTGACCCATCGAGATGACTTTCACTCCGTGGGCTTCCAGCGGCAGGATCATGTCGTTGAACCCGACGGGCTTGCCGACCGCGCCCAGCATCCGCGGGACGCTGAACCCCCAGACGTCGGCGTCCAGGACGCCGACCGAGCGGCCGCTCTTCGCGAGGGCGGCCGCGAGGTTCACCGTGACGCTCGACTTGCCGACGCCACCTTTGCCGGAAGCGATCGCGATGATCGAGGTCTGCGGTGGGAACGAGATCGTTGTCTCCGACGCGGCGGGGGCGCCGCCCCGGAGCCCCGAGACGAGCTTCTCTCGCTCCTCCGTGCTCATGGGGGTGAGCTGGACGTCGATGTGCTCCACGCCCTCGAGCGGCTGGACGGCGGCGGTCACGTCGCTCGTGATCCGATCCTTGAGCGGACATCCCTCGATGGTGAGTAGGACGTGGACGCGGACGACGCCACCGTCCACCTCGACGGACTTCAGCATGCCGATCTCGTCGATCGGTCGGCCGATCTCCGGATCCTTGACGCCCTTCAGCGCCTCGCGGACCTGTGCCTCCGTGGCCACGGGCTCCCTCCCAGCTTCTTTGGCCCAGCTCTGCTGGCTTCTCGGGGTCTAAGCTCTGGTTGACACGGTGCGAACCGTGCAAAGCCCATCGTACGAGATGCGTGGATGAACGAACCTGCCCCCATCGAGATCCACAAGGCCCTGGCGGACGACACCCGATACAGGCTTTATCGCTACCTGCGCCTGTCCGGGCGGCCGGTCCCCGTCCGCGAGCTGGCCACGCGGCTGGGCCTCCACGCCAACACGATCCGTCCGCACCTTCGCCGGCTGGTCGATGCGGGCCTCGTCG
>JBKKAE010000024.1:0-3550 GCA_046714835.1 Actinomycetota bacterium
TGCTCAAGGAGATCGTCGCCCGCCTCGGCTTCCTCGTCGACGTCGGGCTCGACTACCTGACCATCGACCGCACCAGCTCCACCCTCTCCGGCGGCGAGGCCCAGCGCATCCGCCTGGCCACGCAGATCGGCTCCGCGCTGACCGGCGTGCTCTACGTGCTGGACGAGCCGTCCATCGGGCTGCACCAGCGGGACAACCGCCGCCTCATCGACACCCTGGAACGACTGCGCGACCTCGGCAACACCCTGATCGTCGTCGAGCACGACGAGGCCACTATGCAGGCAGCGGACCACGTGGTGGACATCGGACCGGGTGCCGGTGAGCACGGGGGGGAGATCGTGTACTCCGGCGACTACGAGGGCCTCCTCCACGATCCGGAGTCGTTGACCGGCGCCTTCCTGGCGGGCCGTCGGGTCATCCCCACACCTCAGATCCGGCGGCGTCCCAACCGGGGCCACCGAGTCCGCGTCGAGGGAGCGCGCGAGCACAACCTCAAGAACGTGACCGTCGACATCCCGCTCGGGCTGTTCGTGTGCGTGACGGGAGTGAGCGGCTCCGGCAAGTCCACCCTCATCCAGGATGTGCTGCTTCGAGCGCTGATGTACAAGGTGTACCGCTCGCGCCTCCTGCCCGGCAAGCACAGGCGGATCTCGGGCTTCGAGGGCATCGACAAGGTCGTCGACATCGACCAGTCACCGATCGGGCGGACCCCCAGGTCGAACCCCGCCACCTACACCGGCGTGTTCGACCATTGCCGGAAACTCTTCTCGCAGACGGCCGAGGCAAGGGTTCGGGGATATCTCCCCGGCCGTTTCTCCTTCAACGTACGTGGTGGCCGCTGCGAGAACTGCGCGGGGGACGGCCAAATCAAGATCGAGATGCACTTCCTGCCGGACGTGTACGTCACCTGAGGTCTGCAAGGGCCAGCGCTACAACCGCGAGACGCTCGAGGTGAAGTACAAGGGTCGCTCCATCGCCGAGGTTCTGGCCATGAGCGTGGACGAAGGGCTTGCCTTCTTCCAGAACATCCCCGTGATCGCCCGGCACCTGCAGACGCTGTCCGATGTGGGCCTGGGGTACATCAAGCTCGGACAGCCGGCTCCCACCCTCTCCGGGGGAGAGGCTCAGCGGGTCAAGCTCTCCTCGGAGCTCCAGAAGCGAGCCACCGGGAACACCTTCTACATCCTCGACGAGCCCACCACGGGGCTTCACTTCGAGGACATCCGCAAGCTGCTCGGCGTGCTCGAGCGCCTGGTCGCCGCCGGAAACACGGTCGTGGTGATCGAGCACAACCTCGACGTGATCAAGACCGCCGACTGGATCATCGACCTCGGGCCAGAGGGCGGCGACGGGGGTGGAACGATCGTCGCGACCGGTTCCCCCGAGCAGATCGCGGCTCACCCGGGCAGTCACACGGGGAGGTTCCTCGCCGACGCACTGGGAGTGCGTCGGAGCGATCGTGAGCGAGCCACCGTTGACGCATAGCCCTTGCTAGGATGACCGACGCCGTGTCGAGGAACCTCCGATTTGCCGTGCTCGCCGCCATGGTCCTGGCCGCCGCGTGTGGCTCCGGTGGCGAGGAGCCGGCCGAGCCCGTGGACGTGAAGTTCGTGCCCCAGGTCGTGGACTTCCTCGACAACGTGGGCATCTCTCCGTCCATAGCCCTCGACGGGGAGGGCAACCCCCACCTGAGCTATGTCGGGATCCCCGAGGAGCTCGAGGAGGGCGAGCTACCCATTGCCCGGCCTGTCACGGCGCCCGTGGTCCCCGCCGTGCTCACGGCGGTCCTCCAGGAGAGCATCTGGTCGCACGACGCGGCCGTCGAGTCCACCCTTTCGGCGACCGATCCCGTCAACATCCCGCTCTCCGTCGAGAGCTCGACCGCCATCGCCGTCGACGAGCAGGGCACCTCGCACGTCGCCTGTACCCAGGACGACGGGCTGTACTACGGGGAGAAGTCCGAAGACGACTTCGGCGACCCTCAGCTCGTCGTGGAGGGAACGGCCACCGGCGTCTCCATCGCCGCCGACGGAGACGGAAACCCCTGGCTCGGCGACTACTTGGATGGCACCGTCCGCGCTGCCACCCTGGAGGGGGAGAATTGGTCCGAGACTGAGGTCAGCTCCATCGAGGAGTGAGAGAGCTGCCCGCCGACCCGGACGGCGATCCAGATCGGGCCGCGCGGGCCGATGCTCGCGTTCTCCGATCCGGGCACCGAGACTCCGGTGCTGGCCACCGCCGGGGGCGGCTCCGGGTGGAGCTCCCAGGCGATCGAGGAGGGAGGCGGCGGATTCGGGATCTCCCTGGCGGTGACCGGCGACGGCGAGGCGGACGTCACCTACTACACCCTCTCGGGTGAGGTGCGGCACGCGACCGTGGGCGCCGACGGAGCGGGGGCCTCGGAGGTCATCGCCTCCTTCGAGCCGGACGAGGCTACCTTCGATGGATGGAACTCCTCCATCGCGGCCGCTGAGGATGGCGCCTTGTATGCGACCTGGTACGACGGCGAGGATGACCTGGTGCTGCTCGCGTCCAACGAAGGCGGCGAGTGGAAGGAGATCTCCACCGAGGGTTCAACCCAGGCCGGCCGAACCCCCGTCCTCGCGGCGAACGAAGCAGGACAGGTCTTCATGGCCTGGTACGACAGCGAGAACGAGGATTTGAACCTGGGGCAGTACCCATCCAAGCTGGGGCTGCTCGCCGTCCCGTCTCCCCATGAGGCGCCGGCGGGCGACGGGGACGGCAACGGTGACGCCCTGGAGTGCCCCAAGGAGACCACGGTCGAGATCGCCGCTTCGCCCGGGGCCGCCGGGGCCGGGTTCGACGAGAGCGAGCTCGAGGTGGCCGCCGACGAGCCCACAACGATGTGCTTCCTGAACGAGGACGAGGGCCAGTTCCACAACGTGGCCGTCTACTCCGAGGAGCCAGAGGCCGGAGCCGCACCTGACCTCTTCGATCCGGGCGGCACTATCGAGGCGCCCGATGTGGCCGTCTACGAGATCGAGCCGCTGCCGAAGGGCGAGTACTTCTACAACTGCACCGTGCACCCGACGACGATGATCGGCACCCTCACCGCGGCCTGATACCCGCGATTTCACCAACTCTTCACGTCGGCTTGCCCTGCACCGCTGAAACCCTGCCCTACAATCGGAACCGTTGTGAGCGTCCCACGGCCGTTGCCGTCGAGCATCCCCGACGAGCCCGGCGCCTACCTCTTCCGCGATCGGGACGGCCGTGTCATCTACGCGGGCAAGGCCAAGTCCCTCCGCAAGCGGGTCACCTCGTACTGGGGCAGGCCGCTGCACGCTCGGACCGAGGCCATGATGTCCCAGGCCGCCTCGTTCGAGTGGATCGTCGCCGCGGGCGAGGTCGACGCCCTGATGCTCGAGTACAACCTGATCAAGTCCAACAAGCCGCGGTTCAACGTTCGCTACAAGGACGACAAGTCCTATCCGTACCTGGCGCTCACTGTCGGCGAGCAGTGGCCGAGGGCGCGGGTGATGCGGGGATCGAGGCAGAAGGGCGTCCGGTACTTCGGCCCATTCGGCCA
>JBKKAE010000025.1:0-5102 GCA_046714835.1 Actinomycetota bacterium
ACGTTCTCCAAGTAGGTAGTGGGTTTCGTGACCGCCCCGCAGATCGAGGGCTCGAACTCCGGATCCAGCGAGAAGGTCTTGGCGAAGCACCCGTTCTCGGTTCCGTATGCCAGGCCGCCCGGCATCAGGCCGACGAAGTCGTCCTGGATGGGCTTCGAGCCGTTCTGCGTCGTGAACGTGGTCGTCGTCTTCCCGGTGCCGGAAAGTCCGATGATCAGGAAGACCCTGTCGCCCGCGGCGGTCGGGATCACCTTGAGTCCCGCGTGCAGAGCGAGACCACCCTTGTCGAAGACGATGTCGTTCCACATCCGCAGGCCGCCCTTCTTCGACTCGCCGAAATAGTCGGAGTTGAGGACGCGGGTCACGTGGTGGTCCAGATCGACGGCGATGATGCGATCGTCCGGGTATCCGGGCGCTTCGAGACCGGGCGTGTAGATGACCAGGACCTCGGGCTCCTCGTCGTCGTCGCGAGCGAAGTAGAGCTTCTGCTGCATGCCGGCGATGTTCGCGTAGCGCTTCTCCATGAGCAGGCGCGCGCGGGTGCGGAGCGTGGGGTCGTTCCCGATCCACCCGTCGATCTGGATCATGTCGTTGTCGGCGACGTACTCGTCCTGTCGACGGGCGATCTCGTCGAACGCCTCCCGCGTCATCGTCTTCCCGCTCGAGGCGCGATCGACGACGAACGTGCTACCGGCGCTCCTCGAGAGAACCTTGGTCTGGACGTTCACGTTTCCGAAGTCGCTGATCCTGCATCCGGGCATCTCTTCGGTGAACCGGCGAAGTTCCTCCGGCGTCGGGTTGACGAACACATCTGCCACTCGGGCCTCCTGCATCGGTGGGTGCGCGAACGCGGTGGGATGGGCGGGAGAACCCCTAAAGTCTAGCGAACGCGCAGGCGGCCTCTCCCGGACCGCGTGCAGGGCGCCCTCCGCCGAGACCTGGGGCCAGATGGACCTGTCGGAAGACCAACTCATCGAGGCGATCCGCCGCGTCCTCTCCGGGGCGGGGCCCGAAGTGATCGTGGGTCCCGGCGACGATGCCGCCGTCGTCCGCTCCGGTGCCGGCGATTTGGTGCTGACCACGGACGCCATGGTGGAAGGGATCCATTTCCGGACCGAGCTCACCACTCCTCGCGACCTCGGCTACAAGGCGATCGCAGTCAACGTCAGCGACGTGGCTGCGATGGCCGCGAGCCCCAGGTTCGCGCTCTGCAGCCTCACGCTCCCCGCCGTGACCGAGGCCGCGTGGGTCGTGGAGCTCACCGGAGGGATGCGCGAATGCTGCGACGAGTTCGCCTTGTCGCTTGTGGGCGGGAACCTCTCGCGGGGCGAGGAGCTGTCGATCGTCGTGACACTGACCGGCGAGGTGGTGCCGAGCCGGTCCGTGCGCCGGGACGGCGCACGGCCCGGCGACCGCCTGGTCGTGACCGGCTCACTCGGCGGTTCGGCGGCCGGGTTGCGTCTCGCGTCGCAGCGCTCCTGGTCGGATTCGGAGCGTGACGCGCTCAGGCGGTACATGCGGCCCATCCCGCGTGTGGGCGAGGCGGGTGTCCTCGCGGGTCACGGGGTCACATCGATGATCGACATCTCGGACGGGCTCGCACTCGATCTCTCGAGACTGTGCGACGCGAGCGGCGTCGGCGCCCGCGTCGACATCGCGGATATCCCCGTCCACCCCGCCGCGACGCCGGCTGAGGCGTTCGGTGGTGGCGAGGACTACGAGCTGCTGGCAACCCTTCCGGACCTCGATGCGGTCGAGGCGGCGAACTCCGAGCTCCGGGAGGGGTTCGGGGTGTCGCTCACCGAGATCGGCGGCATCATCGATGAAGGGCTCCTCGCCGTCAACGAGGACGGGACGGAGCGACCACTGATCGCCGAAGGGACGGTGGAAGGGTGGGATCACTTCCGGTGACACGCGCACCATCGTGGTCGGCATGAGGCCGCGGGCGCTCACGATCGCCGGCTCCGACTCCGGCGGGGGGGCGGGCATCCAGGCGGACCTCAAGACGTTCAGCGCGTTGGGCGTGTTCGGCATGACCGCGATCACCGCGGTGACGGTGCAGAACACGAAGGGTGTGTCCGACGTCGAGGAGCTCTCGCCTTCCGTCGTCGCCGAGCAGATCCGCTCCGTTGCCGGCGACATCGGGGTGGACTCGGCGAAGACCGGGATGCTGGCGTCCGCCGCCATCGTCGAGGCCGTTGCCGAGGCGATCGAGGATTCGCGGCTCCCCCACCTCGTCGTGGATCCGGTCTTCGTCTCGAAGCACGGTCATCTCCTGCTCGCGGCAGACGCCGTCGGATCGCTCAAGCGGCTCGTCCTCCCGCTCGCCACGTTGGTGACGCCCAACCTCCCGGAGGCTGCCGGCTTGGCGGGTTTCGACGTGCAGGACCGCGACGACATGCGACGGGCCGCCGCCGCCATCCTCCGGCTCGGACCGCGCGCCGTCCTCGTCAAGGGCGGCCACCTGGAGGGCGACCGCTCGACCGATCTGTTCGTGGAAGGGGACCTCGAGGAGTGGATCGACGCCGAGCGGATCGACACACCGCACACCCACGGAACCGGGTGCACCCTCTCCGCGGCGATCACGGCGCATCTCGCTCGGGGTGCTCCACTTCCGGAAGCCGTCCGTGCTGGGAAGGTGTTCGTCACGGAGGCGATCCGTCACGCGCTCCCGCTGGGTGAGGGGATCGGCCCGGTCGACCACCTCTGGTCGATCCCGAGCGTTTGACCGAGCTACGGGGTGCGCTGAGGGATCCGCGTCACGCGCCCGGCCTTGATGCAACTGGTGCAGGCGTTCACCCGGCGGGGCGTGCCGTCGACGAGCGCGCGGACGCGCTGGATGTTCGGATCCCATCGACGGTTGTTCCGCTTGTGCGAGAACGTCACCGACTTGCCGAACCAGGGCTTCTTCCCACAGATGTCACAGACGGCTGCCATAGGTTCGTCGAGGCTACCAGAGGGGCGAGGGCAGCCAGAGTCGCGTGGGCCTGCTCGGCGATGTCCTTGAGGTGCCGGTGGAGGTCCTCATCCGAGATCGGCCCGGTGTACGCGAAGGAGAAGGTTCCGTCCGCTCGGAAGAACACCGTGACGGGCTGGCCGAACTGGCCGAGCGACGTCTTGATGGCATCCGACACGTCGAACACGCTCGGGAAGGTCATCCCGAACTCGTCCATGAATCCCCTGGCGTCCGCTCGTGAGTCCAGGATGTCGACGCCGAGGAACTGCACCCGGTCCCCGAACTCGTGGTGCGCCGCCACGAGGCGAGGCATCTCTTCGCGGCACGGCGGGCACCATGACCCCCAGAAGTTGACCATCACGGGGGTGCCCTCGAGCTGGCTCAGCAGCTGCTGGAACGCCTCCGGATCCGCCGCGGGGAGCACGTCGGCGAACGTCGGCAACAGCGGAGCCTCGGTGGCATTGTGCGCGGGGACGGTGCCGGCGGGGGGATCCGGCGCCGGCTCGCCACCGCAGGAAGCGAGGAGCGCGAGCCCGGCGATGAGTGTCCAGAGCCGTCGGGAGGTCATACGGGGATGGTAGAACCGTTCACGGAAGTGCCCGCCTCTCCCTCGGCTCTCGCGCTCGAAACTTCGGTCCTGCTCGTGGACCGGAAGCTGGCGACTCGCCGGACCGGCCTCCGAGAGAAAGGCGAGGAAGCCCACCTCGTCCTCGCCGGCATGGGCATCCGGACGGTGGGCGACCTCCTCCGTCACTACCCGCGTCGCTACATCGACCGCTCGGCCGTGGAGCGCATCGGCGACCTCCGGATCGGACAGCAGGCCACCGTGATCGCCCGCGTCCACAAGGCGAACAAGCGGCTGACCCGGCAGCGCCGGTCGATGGTGACCATCACGATCACCGACGGCACCGGCTACCTCGACCTGACGTACTTCAACCAACCGTGGGCGGCCGGGATCTACAAGGAAGGCCTCGAGGTCGCGGTCTCGGGCACCGTCACCCGATACCGGGGCCGGCTGCAGCTCGGGAACCAGGAGGCGGAGATCCTCGGGGGCGAGGAGCGAGACCTGGTGCACACCGGGCGGATCACGCCGGTCCACCGAGCCTCGGAAGGCATCACGACCCGGACGATCCGCGAGCTCGTGTTCTCCGCCCTCGAACAGCTGCCGCCGATCGCCGACCCGATCCCGTCCGAGCTGATCGAGGCCGAGCAACTGCAGGATCTCGACACGGCACTTCGCCGCGTGCACTTCCCCGAGGACGCCGATCAGCTGGCGCGGGCCGTCGAACGCCTGAAGTTCGACGAGCTGTTCACCCTCGAGCTGGGGGTCGCGTTCCGGAAGCATCGGCTGGAGTCGGAGCGGACCGGTGTCGCGCACCGGAACGAAGGCGAGCTCACCGACCGCCTGCTCGCCACCGCCCCGTTCGAGCCCACGAAGGCGCAGATCCGCGCCGTGGAGGAGGTCGGGGGTGCGATGGCGGCTCCACGACCGATGAACGTCCTCCTTCAGGGCGACGTGGGATCGGGAAAGACCCTCGTGGCGGTGCACGCAAGCCTCGTGGCGATCCAGTCCGGGCATCAGGCAGCCATCATGGCCCCCACCGAGGTCCTGGCCGGACAGCACGCGCGTTCGGTCGCGGCACTCCTCGCGGGCGTGGGTGCGGTCGACCTTCTCGATCGTGCTCCAGTCGCCGCCAAGGCTCCCGAGGGCCAGCGCTCGCTGCTCGACCCGCTCGAGGGACCCGGGAGCGACCCCGGACCGGCGGCGTTGACGTACGCGCTCCTGACCTCGGCCGTCACCGGCAAGGACCGTGCGCGCATCCTCGCCGGCATCGCCGACGGCAGCGTCGATCTCGTGATCGGGACCCATGCGCTCGTGCAGGAGGGCGTCTCGTTCCACGACCTCTCGCTCGCCGTCGTGGACGAGCAACACCGCTTCGGCCTCCATCAGCGGATGGCCCTCAAAGGGAAGGGAGACGGAGAGATCGACGTGTTGATCATGACCGCGACCCCGATCCCGCGGACGCTGGCGCTCACCTACTACGGCGACCTCGACGTCGTCGTGCTGGACGAGATGCCGAAGGGCAGACAGCCGATCGGGACGGCGGCGGCACGCTCCGATCCGGAGCGCGCCACCGCTTATGAC
>JBKKAE010000026.1:0-13805 GCA_046714835.1 Actinomycetota bacterium
CGGAGGGTTCGGTCAGGCGCCCGCCCGCCTCGCGCGCACAGGAGGGTCGCCCGGCGCACCGGGTTCGGAGGAGCTCGTCTGTCGCGCGGCTCCACGGGGACATAAGGGCACCGTCATCGTCGTGTCACTGCTGGAGAAAGTTGTCGCCGGGACGCGTCGGCGCCCCGCGCAGTATAGGCCCGAGGCTTAGGCGGTCTCGTCCTCGACCCAGTCACGCGTCACGTACAACCAGAACGCGAGCCCGGCGTACTCACCGTACGGACGGAACCGGCGCTCGATCTGCGGATCGGGCACCGGCCGCTTCCTTCCCGCCAGGCGCGTGTATTTCGGCCTCGTCCAGGAATCGAGGATCAACCGGGAGTGCCGTCCGAGCGTCATCATGATGTGGGCCGCCGCGTACGGCCCGACGCCGGGGAGGGCAAGGAGCGCGGCCTCGAGCTCGGCATCGGGAAGCGTCGCGGGAGTCGCCGTCGCGAACGCCTCGAGATCGAGCTCGCCGTCCGCGACGGTCCTCGCGAGCCCTCGGAGGTACGCCCCCCGGTACCCGGCCCTGACCACGTCTCGATAGAAGGACTCGGGAGCGGCGGCCATGGCCGCGGGCGTCGGGAACGCGTTCGAGAGCGGCCCGTCGCCTCCGAGCGCCGGGTCGCCGAGATGCGTCACGAGCGCGTCCACCATCCGAACCGTCGCGCTCCACGCGCAATTGGTGGTGCACACCGTTTTCACGACGTCCTCGAACACCGTGGGGGAGCGGAGCATCCGGCCGGCGCCGCGAGTCGCCCAGGCCAGATCGGGGTCCTCCGTCGCTCGGACATAGAACGGCGACAGATCTTGATCGAGCCTCAGGACGTGCGCCGTGCCCTCGAGAACGGCGCGGAGCACCTTCGGACCGGGCCGCGGGCCGAGCACGTCCAAGCGGGCGTGAGGTCTACGGGCCCGGCTTCCCCGCGCTCGTGCTTGCGCGCCCTCGGACACACGCACCCTTCGCGGTCGGCCACCGGGAACGCGAACGGTGAAGGCGAGCGATCGCTTCTCCTCGTCCAGGACAGTGGGCGAGAGCCCGGCGAAACCGTGGGAGATCAGTGTTCTCCAAAGGTCGACCGGTTCACCGCCGGGAGCGCGCAGCTCCAGCGCGAGCGTCGTCGGCTTCCTCGTCATCTGGCTCGTCATCGGCTCGTCATCGGGCTGCCTGCCGTTCGCGGAATGCCCGCACCTTGGCTCTGTTCCCGCACGAAGCCATCGAGCACCACTTGCCGCTCTGATTCTTCGACCGGTCGAAGAACACCGAGGAGCATCCCGGGTCGTGGCAGATCCGGAACCGTTCCCAACGCCCGTCGAGCTCGGCGAGGAACGCCGCTCCCAAGATCCGGCCGATCGCACCGCGGACACCGGTGGCATCGACGTGGATCGGGCTGTCTTCGCTGCAGCCGAAGCAGACGCGCAGGCCGATCTGCTCGCCGGCGCGGTTGAGGAACTCGATCGCGGCCTGGTCGTTGGGCTCGCCCATGTTCTCGCGCACCTTGGAGGTGAGGGCGTCTCGGACGCGAAGCGCCCACGCCAGGTCCTGATCCTTGATCGGGTCCTTCTCCTCGACCAGCGCTCTGGAGGTGAGCCACCACCGCAGGCTCTCGTGGGTCGGAGGCGATCCGTCCGGGTTCCCGCGCTCATGGTCGTGCAAGGACAGGAATGCCCGCACGATCTCGAGATCGCCAGGGGCCGGAGGTGTGCCGTCCTTCGCGTGGACCGGCTGCGGAACGAGCCGTTCGCTCACCATGGGGGGTGCCACCTTTCGGAAACCGCCGAATGCAAGTCGCAGGTTACCTCGAAACCATCCCTACTGCCATAGCCGGTTACACTTGCCCGGCCTCCGCCCGGAGGCCCCGATCCCGCGCGCCTAGACTCCGCGCGTGCTGGCGTTCACGGACTGGGCGATCGAGATCTTGTCCCGGGCGGACGCAGCCGCCCGGCGCTTCAACCCCGACGTGCGTGTGCGGATCGTCCGCGAGGCGGGCGGAGGGGTCCGCTTCGAGCTCACGGACGAAGCGGATCCCACCGATCGCGTCGTGGAGCACGAGTCCGGATTCACCTTGTTCGTGCCAGAGGGCTTGGAAGGCACGGTGGACGTCGTCGAGCCGCACGACCAGTTGATCCTCAGGTCGCCGGGAGACCCCGAACGGAGCTCACGCGCGACGCCCTGACCTGCGAGGGAGTCAACGTGCGGCCGATACACTTGCCTCCATGACGGACGCGGGTGCCCTACAGGCGGTAGGTGGAGCGGGCCCCGTGATGGTGATCGGAGGGGCGGAGGACCGTTTCCGCGACAAGGTGATCCTCGGCACGTTCGCGGAGCTGGCGGGCGGCAAGGACGGCCACGTCGTGGTGATCTCCACCGCTTCCTCGCTTGGGGAAGCGGCGATCGAGGCCTACCGCGAGCTGTTCCTCGGTCTCGGGATCGGACGCGTCAGCGGCATCCGTCCCGAGGAGCGGGAGCAGGCAGACGACCCCGCGGCCGTCCAGCTCCTCTCCGAGGCCACCGGAGTGTTCTTGACGGGCGGGAACCAGTCCAGGCTGACGCAGGTGGTGGGGGGAACGCGCCTGGGCGACGCGATCTCGAACGCGCACGATCGCGGGGTCGCTCTCGCCGGCACGAGTGCCGGAGCGTCCGCCCTCGCCTCGCACATGGTTGCCTTCGGCCGCGAGGGTCCCACCCCGAAGCACCGGATGGTGCATCTGGCCGCGGGGCTGGGGATCGTCCAGGGCGTCGTGATCGACCAGCACTTCGAGCAGCGAGGTCGGATCGGCCGGCTGCTGGCCCTGGTCGCGCAATCGCCGTCGCTCCTCGGCATCGGGATCGACGAGGACACCTGCGCGGTGGTGAACGGCGCACGCGAGCTGTACGTGATCGGTCGCGGCGCGGTCACCCTCGTCGACGGCTCGCACGTGAAGACCGATGCCTATCGGGGCAAGGGCTATCGTCCCGTCATGGTGAGCGGCGCCATCCTGCACTCCCTGCCCTCGGGGTACCGGTTCGACCTGCGCGGTCGCGCGCTGCTCACGGGTCCGGACGCCGCCCTTGAGGACGGGGAGGCGTCCACGTGACGAAGGCGACCCCGAAGCAGCGACGCAGCCCCGCGACGGGAACCCGTGCCACCCGCCAGGCGGTGAAGCGCCAACCGGGGTCTGCGAAGTCGGTCAAGCCCAAGCCGGACCTGGAGATCGTCCAGACGCAGGTCTTCCGAGGGCCCAACTACTGGTCGTACGAACCGTGCATCCGGATGCTGGTCGACCTGGGATCGCTCGAGGAATGGCCCTCCAACCAGATCCCGGGCTTCAACGAAGGCCTCCTCGCGCTGCTCCCCGGCGTCGCCGAGCACTCCTGCTCGCTCGGTCGCCGAGGCGGCTTCGGGGAACGCCTCGTCGACGGGACCTGGCTGGGTCACGTCGCCGAGCACGTGGCGCTCGAGCTCCAACGGGAAACCGGTGCGCACATCTCGCGGGGCAAGACGCGGAGCGCGGGAGAGACCGGCCAGTACAACGTGATCTACGGGTACGGGGAGGAGACCGTCGGCGTCGAGGCGGGGAAGCTCGCCGTTCGCCTCGTGAACCACCTGATCAAGCCGGGGAAGGAGTTCGACTTCCTCGAGGAGCTCGAACGCCTGATCAAGCTCGCCGAGCGCCGGGCATTCGGTCCGTCGACGCAGGCGATCATCGACGAGGCGACTTCGCGGGACATCCCGTGGATGCGTCTGAACGAGGCCTCGCTGATCCAGCTCGGCCAGGGCAAGTATCAGGAACGGATACGCGCGACGATGACGTCGATGACGTCGGCCCTCGCGGTCGACATCGCGTCGGACAAGAAGATGACGAACCGGCTGCTCGCGGCGGCGGGGTTGCCGGTTCCGCGGAGCGAAGTCGTGCGTACCGCCGACGAAGCGGTCGCGGCGGCGGGAAGGATCGGCTACCCGGTCGTCATCAAGCCCTTGGACGGCAACCACGGACGCGGGGTCGGCCTGAACCTGACGAAGGACAGGGCCGTCCGCGTCGCATTCGAGCGAGCGCTGAAGGAGTCCCGGGACGGGCGGGTCGTCGTCGAGACGTTCGTCAAGGGGAACGACTACCGGGTGCTCGTGATCGGCGGGCGGATGGCGGCGATCGCGGAGCGCCAGCCGGCGCACGTGATCGGCGACGGCGAGCACACCGTGCGCGAGCTCGTCGAGATCACGAACCTGGACCCCCGCCGCGGGATCGGACACGAGAAGGTGCTCACGAGGATCACGATCGACGCGAACGCGGGACAGCTGGTGCGTGCGCAGGGGTTCGGCTTCGACGACGTCCCGCCGGAGGGAGAGCGGATCATGCTGGTGGCGACCGGGAACATGTCCACCGGCGGTATCTCCATCGATCGCACGTGGGAGGCCCACGAGGACAACGTCGAGATCGCCGAGGAGGCAGCGCGGGTCGTCGGGCTCGACGTCGCCGGGATCGACTTCCTGGCGCCGGACATCACCCTGCCCGTCCGCGAGACCGGCGGCGCGATCGTGGAGGTGAACGCCGCGCCGGGATTCCGGATGCACACGCATCCCACCGAAGGGGAGCCGCAGTACGTCGCGAAACCCGTGATCGACTCGTTGTTCCCGCAGGGCACCCCGTCGCGGATCCCGATCGTCGCCGTCACCGGATCCAACGGCAAAACCACCACCACCCGGATGATCGCCCACATCTTCCGAGGGCTCGGCAAGAAGATCGGCATGACCTCGACCGACGGGGTGTACATCGACGAGCGACTGGTGAAGCGCGTCGACGCCTCCGGTCCGAAATCGGCCCAGATGGTGCTCCAGAACCCCCGGGTCGACATGGCCATCTTCGAGGTCGCGCGCGGCGGCATCCTCCGTGAGGGGCTCGGCTACGGCCGCAACGATGTGGGCGTCGTGCTGAACGTGACGGGTGATCACCTCGGACTCCGCGAGGTGGACACCCTGGAGCAGCTCGCCGCCGTGAAGCAGGTGGTCGTCGAGGCCGTCCCGAAGACGGGCTGGGCCGTCCTGAACGCCGACGATCCGTTGGTGCTGGAGATGCGTCGGCACACCGGCGGCCAGGTGATCCTGTTCTCGATGAAGGAGAAGCACGAGTTCGTGGACCGTTGGATCCGTCGAGGGCGGAAGGCCATCGTGCTGGAGCACGGTCCGCTCGGCGAGCTGATGGTGCTCAAGGAGGGGAGGCGATCCTCGCCGATCGCCTACGTGCACATGCTGCCGGCGACCTTCGACGGCCGGGCGCGGATGATGGTGCAGAACGCGATGGCGGCGGCCGCCGCGGCCCACGCCGCGGGCGCTCACCTGCACGACATCCGGCAAGGACTGCGTTCGTTCACGACCTCGATCTACCAGGCACCCGGTCGTCTGAACGTGTTCGAGATGGACGGCGTGAAGGTGATCCTCGACTACGCGCACAACGCGGCCGGGCTCGAGACCCTCGGGGACTTCGTGGATCGCGTTGCATCCGACGGCGCTCGCTCCGAGAGGCCGGGGGAGGCGTCGCGCGATGCCAACCTCGTCGTCGGTGTCGTTGCCACCGCCGGTGACCGCCGCGACGAGGACATGCGGCAGCTCGGCCGAGTCGCGGCTCGCTACTTCAACATCGTGATCGTCCGGGAGGATCGCCACCCGCGCGGAAGGAAGCCCGGAGAGACGGCGGAGCTCGTCGTGGAAGGCGTTCGGGAAGCGATCAACGAGGGCCACGCGCGCGCGGGCACGGTCGAGATCGTCCTTGACGAGATGGAAGCTTCCCGGAAGGCGCTGGACCGTGCTCGGCCCGGTGACGTGGTCGTCCTCTGCGTCGACTACGCCACCGAGGTCTACAAGGAGCTCGAGAAGCGACGCGGGAGCGCCACGCCGTCGGCGATGGGAGCCTCAGAACACGGCCTGATCGAAGCCCAGGGTGGCGACACGGATCTGATCGATCTCTCAGGCATCACGCGATAGCTCGTGGACACCCGCGCAGTCGCCGAGGAGCTCCGCGTCCGCCGTGATCAGCTGATGGCCGAGTTGGATGTCGTCACAGTCGTGGAGCGTGACCCCGATGCGTCGGTGTCCTTCGGGAAACGCGTCGGCGACGGGACGACGGCGGCCGTCGAACGCCTGAACCTCGTCGGGACGGCACGAGAGCTCGAGGCCATGCTCCACGACGTCGATCGCGCCATCGTGAAGCTCGAGGATGGGACGTACGGCATCTGCGATCGCTGCGGGAAGCTCATCTCGGAGGCTCGCCTCGAGGCGCGCCCGTGGTCGGTCTTGTGCATCGACTGCGCGGCACTCCGGCACTGAGCCGGCGTTCGTAGGATGGCTCCTGTGGTGATCGACCGCGTCGTGAAGGAGCTGGCCGCGCGCGCGTCTCGCGTCGGTGTCTTCCTCGATCTCGACGGGACCCTCGCGCCGATCGTCGCCCGGCCCGAGCTGGCTCGGATCGTCCCGGAGATCCAGCCGGTGCTGTCGAGGCTCGCGAAGAGGCTCGAGGTGGTCGCGGTCGTCTCCGGACGCCCGTCCTCGCAGGTTCGTGAGCTGGTCGAGGTGAACGACGTGGTCGTTGTGGGGACCCACGGGTTGGAGGGCGAACCGCCGATGGAGGCCGAGGTTCTCGCAGAGATCGAGGCGGCGGCGGCGGCCGTCGGGGCGTGGGTGGAGCCGAAAATCGCCGCCCCCGCCGTCCACTTCCGAGGGCTGGAGGATCCGGAAGCCGCCGAGGCGGCGTCCGTGGGAGCGCTCGCGGCCATCGCGGCGGCCCACGGCCTGGAGATCCTGCCCGGCAAACGCATCCTCGAGCTGACGCCCGCGGGTCGTCCACGCAAGGGCGGCGCGCTCGAACGGATCGCGCGTGACCGCGATCTGCGGGGGATCTTGTTCGTCGGGGACGACGTGGGCGACCTGGATGCGTTCGCGGCGCTCGACAGGCTCCGAGCGAGCGGGCTGTGGACCTGCGGCGTGGTCGCGCGAGGCAGAGAGACGCCGCCCGAGGTCGAGGCCGCAGCAGACCTGGCAGTCGACGGGCCTCTCGGCGTCGCCGCCCTGCTCGCCTCCATCGCCGACGAGCTCGACCGAGAAGCAGCGGGACCCTAAGGGGCCGGCGCTCGTACCTCGTCGATCGCCCGGAGCTGTCCGGCGAGCCACGTGGCCGGCGTGTGGGCCAGCGCCGAACGCTGGAGCCCTCGAGCCCGACGGGTCCGCTCCTCCTCCGGCATCTCCAGCGCCTCATGGATCGCCTCAGCCGTCTCCGATAGGTCGAAGGGATTGATCGCGAGAGCGTGACGCCCCAGGCGACCGAAGGCTCCGGCGTTGCGAGACAGGATCAGCGAGCCGCCGCGCGAGTTCAGCACCGGTCCCTCCATCGCCACGAGGTTCATGCCGTCGTGCACCGGGTTCACCAGCATCGCGTCGTACTGGTCGTACGCGGCGACGGCATAGGTGAAGTTCTCCTGGACTTTCACGGCGATCGGGTTCCAGTCCTCTTTCCCGAACGCCGCGTTGATCCGGTCGGCCGTGGCCCGGCAGTCGGCTCCGTAGTCGCGATACGCGGGCACCTCCTCCCGGGAAGGGCTCAGCAACGCCAGGAAGACGACACGGCCTCGCCATTCCGGGTGTTTCTGCAGGAGCAGCTCGAACGCGAGGAAACCGCGCAGGATGTTCTTCGACGGCTCGAGCCGATCGACGCGAAGGAGGAGCTTCCGGTCGCCGCGGATCTTCTCGACCTGCGCGCGGGCTCGTTTCGCTGGGTCGCTCGCTGCGGCTTCTCGGATCTCCTGCGCGCCGACGGCGACCGGGAACGACCTGACCTGGACCTCGCGACCGTCGACCTCTGCGCGATGCGCCCTGATGTCGACGTGCACGTCGTCGAGTTCCCGGACGGAGAGCAGGAAGTTCTCGCCCCACTGCCGTCCTTGGAAGCCGACGACGTCGGCGCCGAGCATGCCGCGAAGGACGGACCGGCGCATATCGTCGGGAAGGGTCCGGAGGTAGGTGCGTCCTGCGAACGGCGTGTGGGAGAAGTGGAGGATCCGCGCCTCGGGAACCAGCTCTCGCAGCATGCGTGGGACGAGCGTGAGGTGGTAGTCCTGGATCAGGAAGACGGGGTCGTGCTTCGCCTCCACCGCCAGCGCCCGGGCGAATGCACGGTTCGCTTCGACATAGTCGGCCCACTCGTGTTCGGTCTGCTCGCCGAAGCTGGGGGTACGCGCGATGTCCCAGAGATAGTGGTGCACGAACCACAGGACGCCGTTGGCGATGCCATTGTAGTAGCCGTCGTACACGTGCTCGGGGATGTCAACGTAGCGAACGCGCTGCGCCGCTCCCTCGACTCTTCGACCCCGAGGCGCAACCTCGCGGTCACCCTCCGTGACGGCCGCGGCCACCCATGTCGCGTCGTCCCGCTCGAGCACCCCGCCCAGCACCGTGACGAGACCGCCGGATCCTCGAAGGGGAACGAGCTTGCCGTCATCGTCACGCTCGAAGCTCACGGGGCCTCGGTTCGAGGCCACGACCAGCGCGGATTCCATCGCAGAGTGCGGTGTGGACGCCATGCAGCTCGATTCTCTCAGGCCGGGAGATGGGCCGTGCCGACGGACAACGTGACCCGGACAAGAGAGGCCTGGGCGGGGGGTGCGACCCAGCCCAGGCCTCTCGGGCTGCTTGGTATGTGAGGTCCGCGCGGTGGCGCGCCGACCTGTTCCTCGGCGGATCGGGGGACCTCCACTTCGGGAGCCGGGATCCCGGCGCCTCTCGGAAGGTCACTGCCAACCCTCCGATCCAAGTTCTACGCGGTCCGGATGACGCGGGAGAGGCCGTCGAACGAACGTTGTGCGTTCTCGCGAAGATCAGCCGTTCCTTGCCACCTTGGCGCGTCTGACGAGTCTCCGGACGTCGGCCGGCCCCAGGATCTGGGCACCTTTCGTGCGCAGCCATCGGAAGGCCTGCTCCCGCTGGGCGAGCGCGGTGATCCCCACTACGTCGCCGGGAGCGGATGCCTTGAGCATCCCTCTCAGCGCTCGCATCTCGTCGGGATACACCTGCACGTCGTGCTTGCCCGCGCGGGCCGCTCCCTGGCGGAGCTGGGCGATCACGTCCTCCCTCGGACGACCCCGCAGGTACTTGAACAGCTCCGCGATCACGAGATGGTCGGCGCCGAGCGCCGCGCGGACGGCGAACCCCTGCAAGATGTCGTCGGTCCGATCTCCGGCGGTCCCGATGGCCAACCAGATCTCCCGCCCCGGCGGTCTGAGGCCCTGGAGGATCTCGACCAGACCGTCCATGCCCGCCTCGTTATGGGCGTAGTCGAGCACGAGGAGTCGGTCATCGAGGGAGAAGAGGTTGGTCCGCCCCGGATTCTTCTTCGGATCCAGCACGAAGCTCCGCAGACCTTTCGACACGGTCCTCGAAGAGAACCCCACGGCGAGCGCAGCGGCCGCCGCGGCGAGCGCGTTCTGTGTGTACATGCGAGAAAGGCCTGCGAGCGTGACGGGCACCTGATCGAGGTCGACGAGCGGGTGCACCGCGGGCCCGTCCATCCACGCGATCGTCCCGTCCAGGACGGTGATAGCGCGACCGCCGTCGGCGAGGGCTTCGCGGAGCGCGGGGTGGCGTGGATCCAGCGAGAAGAGCCATGGTCGAGCCGACGCCGTTCGGCGCATCGCCAGTACGCGAGGATCGTCCGCGTTGAGCACCACCCAGCCGTCAGGACGCGTGATACGGGTCACCGTCGCCTTGACCTCCGCCAGCTGATCGACCGTGGAGATCCCCTGGAGGTGAAGGTGATCGGCCGAGACGTTCGTCACGACCGCCACGTCGTTGTGCATCACTCCGATGCCACGCAGGAGGATGCCTCCTCGAGCCGTCTCCAACACGGCGACGTCGGGGTGCTGGTCGAGGGCGATGGCTGCGCCCGCGAAGCCCGAGTAGTCCCCTTCCTGGACGCGGCGATCGTTGCGGTAGACGCCGTCGGTGGAGGAGAACGCGACCCGCTTGCCGGCCGTCATCACGATGTGGGCGATGAGCCGCGTCGTGGTGGTCTTCCCGTTCGTGCCGCTCACCTGGATCACGGGGACGTCGGGATCCGGCACGGAGGGCTCGGGTCCGGGATCGGCCGAAGCCACCTCGCGAGCGAGCTCCGCGATCACCCTCTCGGGCGAGCGCCGGAGGACGAGCGCCATCGCGCTCGTGACCGCGCCGGCCAGCGCCTCCGCCGAGCCTCGCCGGCGCCACGGGAAGACGACGATCACGTGTCCGAACTCGGGCCCCGTCCGTCCGCGGACCCCGAGCCATCCGGTGCCGGCGGCGGCGGCGATCCGCCTCGTCAGCTGGACCGCCACGCGTGCGGTCGCTCGCACGCGCTGCTCGCTGTTTCGGGCGCCTGGATCGATCGTTCGGATCCCTGCCGCATGCGCGATCGTGGCCACCTTCTCGTCGCCGACGCGCAGCCACCCGCCGACCTCCAGCGTGAGCTTGACGGCGGGTCGAGGGAAATACAGGTTCGGGCCGTCGAGCACCCGCAGCTCGACGGTCCGGACTGGCTCGGACACGCGTCTACCCGCCGTCGGGACCGGCGGCTGCGTCGATCCCTGCGGCAGCCGCGACGTCCTTCTCGGTCACACCGCCGGCGTCGTGCGTCGAGAGCGAGATCCGGACCTGGTCGTAGTGGACCTGGATGTCCGGGTGGTGACGGGCCACGTCGGCTTGCTCCGCCACCCGGTTCACGAACGCGATCGCCGCCCGGAAGCCGGGGAACGCGAAGTCCTTGACGACCGCGTCGCCCTGCGAGGTCCATCCCTCCGTGTTCGAAAGGAAGGCCTTGAGCTCCTCATCCGTGAGTTTCGCCACGCGGCGCAGCGTACGTCAGGAGGGTTGAGCGGCGCGAGCCCGGCGGAGCTCGGGGTAGGCGAGCGCGACGAGTCCCGCGCCGATCACACAGGCGATCCCGCCGGAGACGACGCTGAACGTGGGCGAGACGAGTCGAGCGACCAGGCCGGCCTCGACGTCGCCGAGGCGTGGTCCGCCCGTCACGACCAGGATGTGGATCCCGAAGAGCCGCCCCCGAAGGCGGTCGGGTGCCGCAGTCTGCATGATCGTCACCCGGAAGATGGCGCTGATGACGTCGGCCCAACCCGCGACGGCGAGCATCGCGAGGCCGAACCACAACGGTCCGGCCAACCCGAACGCCGCTATCGCGACGCCCCAACCCGCGACGGAGAGGATGACCGCGAGCCCTTGCCGGCGGATCCGACCCGTCCAGCCGCTCGTGAGAGCCCCCAGAAGGGCTCCCACCGCCGGGGCGGCGAACAGGAGGCCGATGGCCTCCCGCGTGCGCTCGAACTGCTCCACGATCAGGAACGGGAAGAGCGCCCGGGGAAGCCCGAAGATCATGGCGATCAGGTCGATGGCGAAGGTTGACATGATGAGGCGATTCCTTCGTGCGAACGAGAAGCCCTCACGGATCGCCGACAGTCCGGTGTCGCGATGATCGCCCGCCAGCGGCGGCATCGGATGCAACAGGGCGGCCGCCACGAACATGCACCCGATCGACGCCAGGTCGACGGCGTAGGCGACCGTGACTCCCCACCGGGCGACGACCAGCCCCGCCGCCGCGGGTCCCAACATCGCCGAGGTGTTCCAGACCACCTGGTTCAGTGCCTGGGCGGCCGGCATCAGGGGCGCTCCGAGGAGTCGCGTCGTCATCGCGGAGCGGGTGGGGCCGTCGATCGCGCTGCTTGCGGCCAGAACCGCGAGACCGGTGTAGATCAACCACAGGGGCGGCTCGCCCGCGAGCGCGCCGCCGAGCAGGATCGCCGAGCCGGCGGCGAGACCCACCTGAGCGAACATCAGGAGCCGTCGACGATCCCAGGCATCCAGGACCGCGCCGCCGGCGAGCGTGCCGACTACCAGCCCGGCGACGTAGGCGAGGCCCGTGGCCCCCACGGCGGCCGCCGAGCCTGTCAGCTCCTTGACCTGCACGAAGACAGCAACCAGCGTGAACTGGCTTCCCGCGGACGTGATCAAGAGCCCGAACCAGACCAGACGGAAGTCTCGGGACACTCGAAGGGGCGTGAGGTCGATCGTGAGGCGGCGGCGCGCCTTCGCCCTTCGCTCCGGCTGACCCGGCTCCTCGTTCACGGCAACGAAGGTAGCAACCGCATGCCGCGCCGCGCTTTGCCGCTCCTAGCCAGCCCAAAGGCAAGGGGATATCCTCCGGGCAGGGAGGTGATCCCGGTGCCCAAGTACCTGATCGATCGGAATTTCTCCAAGATCACGGAGGACGAGCTCGGAGAGTTCGCGAAGAACTCGAAGCGCATGGCGATCGAGCGCTTCCACGACGTCGTGTGGCATCACAGCCACGTGGTGATCGACCCCGACGGCGTCGTGCACACGTTCTGCATCTACAGCGCTCCGGATGAGGCTCGCCTCCGCGCCCACGCGGCGGCGTTCGGAGGGCACCAGATCGACAGCATCGCCATCATCGCCGGCGACGTGGACCCCGACGAGATCGCCGTCTAGGGCTTTTCGGCGTCCCGCTCCCAGCGCACGCGTCCCACGTCGACGACCGCGTGAGAGAGCCGCGTATACGAGATCAGCCGTCGTACGGTCAGGTCCTGCAGACGCGGGTCGTCTTCGGCCAACAGCCCGAGCGCGGCGCTGTAGAGCTCGACGGCGTGGTGGAACGCGAGTTGCTCGTCGGCGAGCTTTGCGGCCGTGATCAGATACGGCATGGATCGTTCGGGTTCTCCGGCCTCACGCCAGTGATGGGCGATCACCCAGGCGAGGTTCCGGGAACGATCGCCGGCGACGTCCTCGATGTACCGGGCGACGGCGGCGTGTCGCTTTTTTCGATCCGCGCGCGGGAGGGTCGCGTATGCGACCTCGCGGATCAAGATGTGTTTGAAGGAGAACTCGGCGTCGCCCTGCACCTGGCTCGACGGTTCCCGTCTGATGAGGTCTCTCGATTCGAGGGCGCTAAGCGCTCCGTCGACGCCTTCAAGGTCGTCGAACGAGCGAAGGACCCCACGCCAGAAATGCTTGCCGACGACGGACGCCGCCAGGATGGCGGCGCGCGGCTCCGCGGGAAGGGCGTCGATGCGTGAGGCGATCGCGGCTCGGACGGTCGTCGGCAGCTCGTCGGACGGGCCTCGATCCATCAGGGACGCTGCGAGCTCTTCGATGAACAGTGGGTTCCCCTCAGCGATCTCCACCAGCCGCTCGACCGACGACAGATCTCCCTGTCCCGACAGGAGGTAGCTGGCGATCGATGCCGAGTCGACGGGTGACAGCGCGTCCAGCGGGATCGTCGTGTGACCGAGGACTCCGCTTCCCCAGCCGGGCCTCACCTCGAGCAGCTCCGAGCGCGCCAGGGCGAGGAACACTGCGGGCGCGTCTCGGACATGAGAGGCGAGGTATTCGAGCAGATCGAGCTGGGCGGGGTCGGCCCAATGGATGTCTTCGAAGACGAATACCGTGGGCTGCTCGAGCGCGACCTGTTCGGCGAACCGACGAGCCGCGAAGTGCAGCTGGACGGGTTCCTCGGCCACCTCGTCCCCGGAGCCCAAGCCGATCAGCGCCCCGAGGAGTCGCGTCGTCTCGTCTGCCTCCTCCGACCCCATAAGCTCATCGACCCTGACGCGCAGCTTGTCCACTGCGTCAGACGCGGCGTCCGTCTCGAAGATCCCGGCCACCTGGCGGACCTGCTCGGAGAACGCTCGGTAGCCGGTCTGGCCATACGGAAGGCAGCGCCCCTTGACGGCTCTCGCCCCGGTGGCCTCCGCCCGCGAAAGG
>JBKKAE010000027.1:0-5788 GCA_046714835.1 Actinomycetota bacterium
GGCTCGCGACGCACTCGGGATCGGCCTCATCGTGCTTTCCCTCTTGGCCGTCCTCTCTGTCTGGATCGAAGCCGGCGGCCCTGTGGGCCGGGCGATCGCCTGGCTGATCCGGGGTGCTTTCGGGATCGGGGCGTACGCGTTCCCCCTGCTCTGTGCGTGGTGGGGGTTCGTGCTCCTGCGGGACACCGCGCGTGAGGATCGGGTCCGGTTGTTCATCGGCTTCGCGGTGCTCCTCGCAGGCGTGCTCGGTCTGGTCTCGTTGTTCGCCGGCAACCCGAGCTTCGCCGAAGGCGAAAAGTCGCTCCAGGAGGCCGGAGGGGTCGTGGGGGCATCGGCCGCCTGGCCCCTCGCCCGAGTCATCTCTCCGATCGGCGCCGCGATCGTCTGCGCGGGGGTCGCGACCCTGGGACTGCTCATCTTCACCGGTACCTCGTTCGCGGCGGTCAAGGAGAAGATCGACGCCTTCCGGGAGGAACGAGACGAGCGGGATCCCGTCTCCGCCAAGGCCCGCGAGGAGGAACGGGCGAAGCCACGATGGAGATGGTCGCTCCGAGAAGCGTTCGGACTGAACGAAGGGGACGTCGTTCTCGTCCCCGACGCCGAGGAGGCCACGTCGACGGAGACCATCCCGGCGGTGGAGGAGGAGCCTGGGTTCGCGACCGATCCCGGGCTCCCCGTCGCCAAGGCATCTCGCAGCCGGACGGTGACGACGCCCCACGGTCCCTACCAACTCCCTCCGCTCGACCTGCTGCGGACGGCTCCCCCTTCGAACGCGGACGCGCGCGCCGAGCGGGACACCCTGGCGGCTCTGGAGCGGACGCTTCACACCTTCGGGGTCGACGCCCAGGTGGTAGGTGCCCACCGGGGGCCGACCGTCACGATGTATGAGGTCGCGGTCGCCTCCGGCACCAAGGTGAGCAAGGTCGTGGCTCTGTCGAGCGACATCTCCTACGCGCTGGCGTCGCCCGACGTCCGGATCCAGGCGCCGATCCCCGGCAAGTCGGCGATCGGCATCGAGGTCCCCAACACCCATCGGGACTTCGTGATGGTGGGAGACGTCCTTCGATCCCCGGCGGCGAAGCAAGCCACCCATCCACTCGAGGTGGCGCTGGGCAAGGATGTTCACGGCAGGGCCCGGATGGTGAACCTCGCGGAGATGCCTCATCTGCTGATCGCCGGAGCGACCGGCGCCGGCAAGTCCTCCCTCGTGAACTCCTTCATCACTTCGTTGCTCGCAAGGACGACCCCCGAGGACGTTCGGCTCGTCCTCGTGGACCCCAAGCGGGTGGAGCTCAGCCACTTCGGCGACGTGCCGCACCTGCTCTCGCCCGTGATCGTCCATCCGAAGCGCGCGGCCGAGGCCTTGCAATGGATCGTCCGCGAGATGGAGATGCGCTACGAGCTGCTCGCGACGGTCGGCGTCCGCGACATCGACTCCTACGAGGAGGGTCTCCGCGACGGCACCCTCCGGATCCCGCCGGGCATGGAGGAGAAGTTCGAGCACATGCCGTTCATCGTCGTCGTGATCGACGAGCTGGCGGACCTGATGATGGTTGCCCCGCGCGCCGTCGAGGACGCGATCTGCCGCGTGGCGCAGATGGCGCGCGCCGTCGGGATCCATCTCGTGGTGGCGACCCAGCGTCCGTCGGTCGACGTCGTCACGGGGTTGATCAAGGCGAACATCCCGTCTCGGATCGCGCTGATGACCTCGTCACAGGCGGACTCACGCGTGATCCTCGACATGAATGGCGCGGAGAAGTTGGTCGGGCACGGTGACATGCTCTTCGCGCCCTCCAACATCTCGAAGCCGGTACGGATCCAGGGCGCGTGGGTTACGGAGGGTGAGGTCCGAGCGATCTGCGACTTCATCCGTGCGCAACGGGAGGTCGTGTACGCGAACACTGTGGAGGGGCTGGCCCTTCCGCCCGGCGAGGGAGCCGGTGAGCACGGCATCGGCGACGACGACGACCTGCTGGAACAGGCAGCAGAGCTGGTGATCCGGTCGCAGCTAGGGTCGACCTCCATGCTGCAGCGCAAGCTCAAGGTCGGGTTCGCGCGCGCGGGCAGGATCATGGATCTGATGGAGGAGCAAGGGCTCGTGGGGCCGTCCCAGGGCTCGAAGGCTCGGGACGTGCTCCTCACCTGGGATGAGTGGGAGGAACGCCGCTCCGCCTAGCGGACCGGCCGACGGTCAGATCGCGCCGACGCGCCTTGCCACCTGGAAGAGCGTGTCCGCGTGCTGTTGCGGGTCGATCATGAGCCTCCCGGCCACACCCACGTGCGCCTGCCAGTAGGCGTAGATCCGCTCCACCGTCCACCCTCTGCCCTGTGCGCTCCGGAAGCTCCGGACCATCTCGCTGCCGGCCCAGATCGCGTCGGGGCTCACGAGGAATCCCCCGTATCTGCCTTCGATGGTGCGCCAGAACGCGCCGATCGATCCCCACAGGCCGTCGTCCTGTTCACCGGCCACGAGGAGGTAGCGGACGGGACCGTCCGACAGCAGATGGGTCGAGGGCAGGATCTCGCGCACCGTCGCCAACGGTGAATCGATCGTGCGGTCTTGGGGCATGCCTGCTTCCAACGGATCTCCCTCCCTGCCCTGGCAACTGTAGTCCCCCGAGGGATGTACTCCACCCGGCGGACGGCCGATTCGGAGCGGGACCTTGGACCTAAGCCGACAGGCTTCTCTACGGCATCCGCGGGAGTAGAGGGGCCGTGACGGCTATCCTTGGCCTCTCATGGCCGGCTCAGTGACGGATCCCCGGGCAGGGGTCGGCTCGGCGCTCCGGCGTGCTCGCGAGGTGCGAGGGGTCTCGCTCGACGAGGCGGCGCGCGACACCAGGCTCCGGGTCGATCAACTGGATGCCCTCGAGCGGGAGGACTTCGACGTCCTCCCCGGCGACGTCTACGTGCGTGCGTCACTCCGGACGTACGCGAGCTACCTCGGGCTCGACGCGAACAAGGTGGCCGGTGCCTACGCCCAGACGGCCGAGGACGCCGAGCCGACGCCACCGCCCGCCAAGCTCGGCCCCGTCGAGCGGATGATCGCCGCCAGCCGGATCAGGGACAACCAACGGTTCCTCCTCATCGCGGCGACCTCGATCCTGCTGATCATGCTGGCCTTCGGTCTGCTCGCAAGGGGTGAGGCCGCCCCACCGGCGGCCGTGATCCCGTCGGGAACATCGTCCCCGATCCCCACCGATCCCACCATCAATGCGGTATTGGTGGCTCGGAGCGACGTCGCGGTCGAGTCCGAAGAAGATGGCGCGCCGGCTTCCTATGCGCTGAGGCCGGGGGAGACGCTCACCCTCGTGGCTCTGGAGCACCTGCAGTTCACCGTGGCGGATGCGGGGCTCGTCGAGGTCAGCTTGAACGGGGCCGACGTGACGGAGGGGACCGCCGGATCGCCACACACCTACCGCTTCACGCTGGGCGACGACGGAGGAGAGTCATCGCCGAACGGGTGAGACCGCTCGGGCTGGGCTGGCCGAACGTCCTTTCGATCGGACGGATCGCCCTGATCCCGGTTGTCGTGTTGCTGCTCGGTACGGACCGGGCGGAGACGAGATGGCTCGCGCTGTTCGTGTTCGCCTTCGGGGCACTTTCCGATCTCGCCGACGGGTACCTCGCGAGGCGTCACGAGATGACCACGCCTGTGGGAGCGTGGCTCGATCCGCTCTCGGACAAGCTGTTCGTGATCGTGCCGGCGTTGGTCCTCGCCGCACGCGGGGACTTCCCGTGGTGGGCCGCGGTCGTGGTCGTGCTTCGTGAGGTGGCGGTGTCGCTCCTGCGGTGGCGCCTCGATCAGCGCGGCGTGTCGATGCCCGCGTCACGTGCCGGTAAGGCCAAGACGCTCAGCCAGATCTCGGCGGTGGGGCTGTCGATCGCCCCGCTGCCGTCGGGGTTCGACCCGATCGTGCTCGCGGTCGTCGTGATCGCTGTGATCCTGACGGTCACCAGTGGGCTCGAGTACCTGTTCACGGAGCGCCACCGCATGGAGACGGGGTGAGAGCGGAGATCCTCGCGGTCGGGACGGAGCTGCTCCTGGGCCAGATCGCGAACACCAACGCTCGGTGGATGTCGGAGTCGCTCGCGGCGATCGGCGTGGACGTCCTGCACCACCAAGCGGTGGGGGACAACCTGGAGCGGATCGTCGAAGCCATGCGGTTCGCTTCGACACGCGCCGACGTCGTGGTCGTGACCGGTGGGCTCGGACCGACCCAGGACGACATCACACGCGACGCGCTCGGCGCCCTTCTGGGCGTGCCGATGGAGCGACATCCGGAGCTGGAAGAGATGCTTCGAGAGAAGTTCCGCTCGTTCGGGCGGAGAGAGATGCCCGAGAGCAACCTTCGCCAGGCCGACGTGCCCGAAGGCACCAGATACATCACGCCGGCGCGGGGGACGGCACCGGGCCTGGTGGCGGAGCTGCCGGCCGGCGGTCGGATCTACGCCGTGCCGGGTGTCCCCGAAGAGATGGTCGAGATGATGGAAGGCACGATCCTGCCGGAGTTGGAGGCGGCGGCGGGCGGCGTCGTTCGCTCTCGCGTGCTCCGGTGCGCCGGGATCGGTGAGTCGGCGCTCGCCGAGCGGGTCGACGACCTCTTCTCCGGTTCGACGAACCCGACGATCGCCTTCCTGGCGTCGTCCGGCGAGGTGAAGGTTCGGATCACCGCGAAGGCCGGGACGGCGAAGGAAGCGGACGAGCTCATCGAACCGGTGGCCGAGGAGGTCCGACGAAGGCTCGGCGACGAGGTGTTCACCTCCGAGGACGAAACGCTCGAGCAGACGGTGATCCGGTTGCTGGCAGCGTCGGGCAAGAGGCTCGCGTGTGCCGAGTCGATCACAGGCGGGGGAGTGGGGGCCCGTATCACGAGCGTGCCGGGTGCCTCCGAGGTCTTCGTCGGGTCGGCCGTTGTCTATGCCAACGAGGCGAAGATGGGCGTCCTGGGTGTTTCGACCCAGACGCTGGAGGGTCCCGGACCGGTGAGCGAAGAGTGCGCGCGCGAGATGGCTGCAGGAGCTCGGCGGATCTTCGCGGCCGACCTCGGGCTGGCACTGACGGGGGCGGCCGGCCCGGAAGCCCACGGGGGTGCGCCTCCCGGCGTCATCTGGATCGCGCTGGAAGGCGACGACGTTTCGCACACGCGCGGCTTCAAAGTGCCGGGCGAACGCGATCGCGTCCGCCGGTGGGCGGAGCAGGCCGCGCTGGATCTCCTTCGCCGTCACCTGGAGGGCCGGCCGCTCCCGGCCTCCGATCGCCTGATCTGATGGCTCGAGACCGGGCCTCCCGTCCCGAAGCGAAGTCGCTCCGGCTCTTCGTCGCGGTCGAGATCCCGGAGGAGGCGAGGGATGCGGTCGAAGAGGCCTTCGCTCCCTGGCGGGAGGAGTTCCCCAAGGCTCGCTGGGCTCCGCGCGAGAACTGGCACGTGACGCTGAAGTTCCTCGGGCGGACCTGGCCGCGGCTCGCGGACTGGGTGCCGCAACGGGTCGAGGAGGCGGCGCGGGTCGTCGAACCGTTCCGGACACGGGTCAACGGTGTCGGGGGTTTCCCATCCGCGGGGAAAGCGCGGGTGTTGTGGGCGGGTCTCGACGACGATCCGGGCCACATGGCAGCGCTGGCGGTCAGCATCGAGGGAGGATTGCTCGGGGAGTTCCCGGCGGAGACGCGCGCGTTCCACCCTCATCTCACGGTGGCGCGGAGCGATCCACCCGTGAAGCTCCCTCCTGAGTTCGCGGAGACGCCTTTGCTGACGGAGGAGTGGGAGGTGGATCACGTGGTGCTGTT
>JBKKAE010000028.1:0-4665 GCA_046714835.1 Actinomycetota bacterium
CCGGTGAGCTAGGCCAGGGGCCGCACGATCCCGACATCGCCGCGATGCCCGATCCGGCCAGCTTCACGCCGGTGCCCTGGGAACCGACCCTCGCCCGGTTCGCCTGCGACATCTTCGTGGAGGGCGAGCCGTGGCCGTACTGCCCACGCACGATCCTGCGGCAGAACCTGGCGTCGGCGGCCGAGCGCGGCTACGTGTTCAAGATCGGGATGGAAGCGGAGTTCATCCTCACGCGTCTCCGTGAGGATGGCTCGATCGAGGTGGCGGACCCACTCGACGTGCTCGACCGGCCTTGCTACGACATGAAGGCGCTCACCCGCCAGTTCGACTACATCTCGAACCTCTCCAAGTATCAGAACCAGCTCGGCTGGGACAACTACGCGAACGACCACGAGGACGCGAACGGGCAGTTCGAGTCGAACTTCCGGTACGCAGACGCCCTCACGACGGCGGATCGGATCATCTTCTTCCGCTACATGGTGCACACGTTGGCACAGCAGCGAGGCCTACAGGCGACGTTCATGCCGAAGCCGTTCGCGCACCTCACCGGCAACGGCCTCCATATGCACATGAGCATCTGGGACGAGGAGACCGACACGAACCTGTTCGAGGACGAGAACGACTCTCGCGGCCTCGGGATCTCGGAGCTCGGATACCACTTCCTCGGCGGTGTCCTGCAGCACGCGAGCGCCTACATCGGCGTCACCGCATCGACGGTGAACTCCTACAAACGGCTGATAGTGGGCGCGCCTACCTCGGGCGCGACGTGGTCGCCCGCCTACATCGCGTACGGAGGGAACAACCGGACCCAGATGATCCGTACCCCGGCACCCGGGCGCTTCGAGGACCGCACGATCGACGGCGCTGCCAACCCATATCTCGCGGCGACTGTGATCCTCGCGGCGGGCATCGACGGGATCGACAACAAGACTGATCCCGGGGATCCGAACGAGGGGAACATGTACGAGACGTCGCAGGAGGAGCTCGAGCGGCGAGGGATCCAGCTCCTCCCGGGCAACCTCCTCGACGCCGTCCGCAACCTCCGCCAAGATGAGGTCCTCCGCGAGGCGCTCGGCGCCGTCCCCGGCGGCCACTACATCGACTACTACTGTGACGTGAAGGAGCGGGAGTGGAAGGACTACCACGACCGCGTGAGCGATTGGGAGGTGAACAAGTACCTGGCCCTGTTCTAGCGGTTCCGCCACAGGCAACTTGCGTATCCGGGGGCGGAGCGTTCACACTCGCGGTGTCCGTGGCGGTCGATCCTGGTCGGCCGCCCCTGAGAGTTGAGGGAGGGGTGTATGTCTGACGCCACTTCGACGTTCGATGCCAGCCTCGTCGACCAGACGGGGAAGCTCGCGAAGGACACGACCTGGTGGGGAGCCTTCGTCATCGGGCTCTCCGGGACCGTCCTCGTCGTCGCGCTGGTCCCCTATACCACGCTCCAGCTCGGCCCGTTCTCGGTCCTGCTGTACATCGTGCTGACGGGCATCGGCGTGTTCCTGTGTTTCTGCCTCGCGGAGCTGGCGACATCGATGCCGGAGAAGACCGGCGGGCTGCCTGCGTATGCGTTCGAAACGTTCAAGCCGTGGGGCAAGGCAGCGTCGACGCATCTCGGAGGCTTGAGCTCCTGGGGATACTGGCTTGGTTGGTTCGCGGTGGCTCCCATCAACACGTTGATCGCGGCCAGCATCATCATCGGCCTCCTCGACCTGCCCGCGGGCACGACGTTCGACCCGTTCGGTCCATCGGTCGGCGCCGCGGTGTCAACGACGCCCGTCCTCATCGGAGCTGTCCTGCTGATCGGCGCGTTCATCCCCTGCTGGTTGGGCATCCGCCTCGGCGCGAGGTTCGCCACGATCCTCGGGATCGCATGCATGGTCCCGCTGGTCCTGCTGATCATCATGCCGGTCTTCGACCTCGGGAAGGCCGACTTCGGTCGTGCGCTCTCTTTCAACTTCGAGGCGACGGCCGGCTGGGCGGGCACCCCCTTCTCGTTCTCGCTCGTCACTGCCTGGGTGTTCATCTACACCTGGAACGTGCTCGCGATGGAAGCTGCGGCATGCTACGTGGCCGAGTGTCGTGAGCCGGCACGCGACGCGAAGATCGCCCTCACCGCTGAAGGCGTGTTCGGCTTCTTCGTCTACGTCGCGTTGCCGATCGTGCTCCTGGCCGTGCTCACCACGGCTGACCTGAACGCCTTCGGCCCCGACGCATTCGGCGGCGACGCCGCCGGGTTCTTCGGCGCATATACGCAGAAGCTCTTCGGGGCTAGCGCGTTCTGGGAGTGGTTCGTCGGGGTGACGCTGGTCGCGGCCCTGTTGCTTTCGATCCTCAACTCCGTCATGGGGTGTGCGCGGGGTCTCTTCCAGAACTCGCGGGATGGGATCCTTCCGAGGTTCTTCGGCCGGGTGAATCGCCACGGGGTGCCAAGCGTCGCGATGGCGTTCAACCTGATCTGTTCTCTGCTCCTCCTGTTCATCGGCAACCCGCTTGACATCTACATCTTCTCCAACGTCGGCTACCTCTTCGCCGTCGCCCTGTCGCTGATCGGCTACTGGCTCTACCGGACGAGGCAGCCCGAGGTCGAACGCCCGTTCCGGCTCGGAGCTTGGGCGGCGCCGGTCGCTCTCGTGATCGGGGTGGTATTCCTGTTCGTCTGGGCGTACGGCGGCTACTTCGCATCGGACTACCAGGTGGCCGCTGACAAGCGGATCCTTTTCTGGATCGGTGTGTTCCTCACGGCCTTGTGGTTCCCGCTCTACTGGTGGCGGGAGGCCGAGAACAAGCGGTTGGGGACAACCTTCTACCATCGGGTCGCCGCGGCGGAGAAGACCGAGGTGGGCTCCGACACGTGAGCCCGCGTCGGCGGGCCAAGTGGGACTCGCAGCCCACCGAGCAGGCAGAGGTGCTGCTCGCGTCCGACGGCAGGAGACGTTTCACCAAGGGGGCGGTCGCGAGAGCGGCCGCCCTCGCTGGTTCGAACCGGGTGGCGGTGCTCACGATCGCGAAGATCTACGGGACGTCGCTCGGGTTCCCACACCCCGGTCTCCTGCCAACGAAGGAAGAGATGCAGGAACGGGTGGGATGGGTCAACGATGCGACCTCGCGGCTCGAACTTGGCGGTGCGCAAGCGGACGGCCAAGTGGCGTCGACGCGACGGGCGGCCAGAACGATCTCACGGATCGCCCGCGCGAGGAACGTTCGCATGGTCGTGATCGACGACTCCCCGACCCAAGGGATCCGACGTGCCTTGGAGGGCAGCATCGGACCGCAGGTGACACGCGGGCTGCGTGGCTCGGAGATCGAGGTGGAGGTCGTGCCCTTCTCTCCCGCCAACGAGGGGCCGTCAGGTCGTGGTCGACGCTCGGTTCGCCCGGAGGAAGGTCGACGGGCGTAGCCGCTGGAACTCTCGAACGGAGCGAGCCGTCCCGTCGAGCTTCGCCGCCATCACGAGGAAGAGCTGTGCCGTGACCAACGCGTCGTCGAGTGCGTGGTGCGGGCTCGCCACAGGAACCTTGTAGTGCTCTGCAGCGCCGGACAGCGTGAGCTGAGCAGCCGCCGTTCCCTCGAGGGCGAGCACCAAGTCACGCACATCCACCATCCGTTTCTGCCAGAGGCGCGGACCACCGCCGAACAGCTTGTCGAGGAAGGCGGCTTCGACCGATCCCCACCAGGTCAACAGGAACCGCCGGGCGATCGCGGCGCTGAGGATCTCTCTCGCGGCGTCGATCGAAGGAGCCTCTACCAGGTCGACGGGACGGAGCCCGTGCACGACCACCGATCCCGGTGACGGCGGCACGTCGCCCGGATCGACGAGTTGGTAGATGGACCCCCCCACCTCGATCCTCCCGCCGGATACCGGTACCGTCCCGAACGAGACGATGGTGTCGCGCCGGAAGTCCAGGCCCGTTGCTTCGAAATCCAGAGAAACGAACCCGACCGACCGCCAGGGGGCGCGCCTGAGGCGACGTTCGGGTCCGAGCGGCGGCGCGACGACCGTCACCGACCCACCCGAAGGCTGTTGGCGAGCTGATCCTGCGCGCCGTCGATCATGCGGAATGCGTCCTTCAATCCCTGGCGGCCTAGGGGCCCGAGCGCGGCCGGATCCAGCAGGTCGTCGGGCGTCTCGCCTTGCCGGACCTGGAGAGCCTGATGCTCGAGCCTGGTGTGCCACAGGAGGTGGAACGCTTCCTCCAGTCCCTGTCTCGTATCGGGGTCGATCCGTCCGGCCTCTTCGGCCGCGCGCAACCGCCGGATGGTCCGGTTCTCCGTCCTGCCCTGCATGATCGAGTAGACGCGCGCCAGGTTCGTGATGAGTGCGATCCCCTGGTCCTTGATGTTCATCGTGGACGTGGATCGTCCACCAGCGTGGAGCACCTGATCGCTGGAGAAGCCGGTCGGGGGGCGATCCTCCAGCGCCGTCGTGCCGAGCCGGCGAACGAATCGCTCGTTCCTCGCCGCCTCCCGGACGATCTCATCGAATGTCGCCCGAACATCCAGAGGACCGGCGACGGGCCGGTAGTCGAAGGAGATCGCCCCCATGGCGCCGGCGATCCACGTTCCCTCGCCGATCCACGTTCGGAAGCGCTTCTGCCACCCCGTCGGGGTGTTGCGCCAGTTCTTGCTCGAGGCGATCACGCCGGCCTTGCAGCGCGGGATGCC
>JBKKAE010000029.1:0-2729 GCA_046714835.1 Actinomycetota bacterium
CTGGTGGGGCTCCTGCTAGGCGGGTCGGTGGCGTTCCTCTTCTCCTCGCTCGCGATCCGAGCGGTGGGACGCGCCGCGATGCAGCTCGTCGTCGAGGTCCGCAACCAGTTCCGCGATCACCCAGGCATCATGAACTACACCGAGAAGCCGGACTACAGCCGGGTCGTCGACATCTGCACCCGCACCTCGCTCCGTGAGCTGATGACCCCAGGGCTCCTCGCGGTGCTGAGCCCGGTGATCGCGGGGTTCTTCCTCGGCGTCGAGGCGCTCGGAGCCTTCCTCGCCGGCTCGATCCTGACCGGCCAGCTGCTCGCCGTGATGCTCTCCAACTCGGGCGGCGCGTGGGACAACGCGAAGAAGTTCATCGAAGAAGGTCACTACGGAGGGAAGGGCAGCGAGGCGCACAAGGCCGCCGTGATCGGCGACACGGTGGGCGACCCGTTCAAGGACACGGCCGGTCCGGCTCTCAACCCGCTGATCAAGGTGATGAACCTCGTCGCCCTCCTCATCGCCCCGATCGTCGTCACGAACGCGGATGACATCGCGATCCGCGCGGCCGTCGTGGCGATCGCCGTGGTCGTGCTCGCGTCGATGATCTGGGTGTCGAAATCGAGGAAGTCCGAGCTCGAGTCCGAGATCAAGGCGATGGACGCGGCGGGAGCGCCCTCGTAATCCGTCGTGGGCTTCGTTCATCGACTCCTCGAGCGCCTGAACGAGAGCGACGAGACACGCCTCGCCGAGGAGACGCGCGCCTGGGCCGACACGATCGAAGGTTCCGTCCGGATCGCCGATGCGTCGCTGCGGCAGCCGGTGAAGATCGCCGGCGTGATCCGGCGCATGACCGTCCTGCCGATGCAGGGGAAAGAGGCGCTCCAGGCGTTGATCTCCGACGGCACGGGTGAGGTGACCGCCGTGTTCATGGGGCGTCGAGGGATCGGCGGCCTCTCGTTGGGCAAACGGGTCGTGGTGGAGGGCGTGCTCGGGGAGCATCGAAGCGAGATCCGGATGGTGAATCCCCGGCTCGAGTTCGCGGGCTGAGCCGGTCCTCAGTCTGGACGTCAGGGGCCGGTGGAGGGCCCGGGCTCCGGCGGCGTGGGGGTCTCGCGCCCGTCGTCCGTCACCGTCCCCATCACCGTGTCGCGAAGCGCTCGCTCGGAGTCGACGCTCGACAGGGCCACGATCTCGTCGCCGGCCGCGAGGGCCGTCTCCGGCTGCGGGATCATCACGTGTCCGTCGCGCAGGATCGCGACGAGCGTCGTGTCCGACGGCAGGCGGAGCTCGTAGAGCGCTCTCCCCGCGTTGGGTGAGTCCTCGGGGAGGCGCATCTCGACCAACGCGACCTTCCCGCCCTCGAGTTTGAGGAGGCGGACGAGGTCGCCGACCGTGACCGCCTCTTCCACCATGGCCGTCAGGATGTGCGGGGGGGACACCGACGCGTCCACGCCCCATTGCTCGTCGAAGAGCCATTCGTTCTTGGGGTGGTTGACGCGTGCGAGCACCCTGGGGACGCCGAACTCCTGCTTGGCGAGCATGTATGTCACCTGGTTGTCCTGGGCGTCGCCCGGCGGGGCGACGACCACGTCGGCGGATCGCACGTCGGCCTTCTCCAGGATCCGAGGCTCACACGCGTCGCCGTACACCACGTGGGTGTCGGGCGCCCAGTTCTCGAGCTTCTCCGCGAGGTCGCGCCGCTGCTCGACGAGCGTGACCTCGTGGCCCCGCTCGGTCAGGTCCTGGGCGAGGTGACGCCCCACCGCCCCGCCGCCGGTCACGACGACCTTCATGCGTGCGGGTCCTTCGCCCCGATGAGCTCGTCGACGAGGTCGAGTCCCTCCTTGGCGATCATCAGGATCAGGTAGTCGCCCGCCTGGAGCGTGGAGGACGCCGTCGGGATGAACCCGCCCCCGCCGCGCGAGATCCCGGCCACGCGGACCTTGCCGTCGATCTCGACGGACGAGACGGGTTCCCCTGCGAGATGCGCCGGCACCGGGACGCGGAGGCGAAGGAGGTCGCCGCCTCCGAGGGTCTCGCGGATCTCCTCGCGGTCGTGGAAAAGCATGAGCTGGATCTGCTTCACGCCCCAACGAGTGGTGGCGACCGTCGGGATGTTGAGGCGCTCGTAGATCTCCGCGCGGCGCGAGTCGTAGATCCGGGCGATGACGCGGGGCACGTGGTAGTACTCGAGCGCGACACGGGCCGAGACGATGTTGGAGTTGTCCCCGCTCGAGACGGCGACGAACCCGTCCGCGTCCTTGATGCCCGCGTCCTCCAGCACATCGCGGTCGAAGCCGAGGCCGACGATCTGGCGTGCCTTCTCCCCCGGGGGATAGGCGTGGAAGGCCTCCGGATTCTTGTCGATGATGGAGACCTCGTGTTCCTCGACGAGGGCGTTCGACAGCTCGGAGCCGACACGACCGCAACCCATGATAATCACGTGCATATGGTGCGGAAGCCTACCCGGGGTAGGACCCAGCACCAAGAGGGAGGCCGTCGGGGCCGAGTCCGTCCTATCGGGGCTACGTTCGCTCCTTCGTCGCTCACTACTTGAGCCCGTCCTATCGGGGCTACGTTCGCTCCTTCGTCGCTCACTACTTGAGCCCGTCCTATCGGGGCTACGTTCGCTCCTTCGTCGCTCACTTCTTGAGCCCCGGACGGCCGGGAAAAGAATTCGGACCCGCGGAGGGCGGGCCCGAATGATGAGGATGGATCCGGAGGTCCGACGACTGGAG
>JBKKAE010000030.1:0-3942 GCA_046714835.1 Actinomycetota bacterium
CCCCCCCCGAGCTCGCGGCGGACATCATGGATCGCGGGATGGTGCTCACGGGCGGTGGTGCCTTGCTGCGCGGCCTGGACAAGCGCCTCCGCCACGAGACAGGGATGCCCGTCCACATCGCCGACACGCCGCTCCAGGCGGTCGTGCTCGGCTCGGGCAAGTGCCTCGAGGAGTTCGAGGTCCTGCAGCGGGTCCTGGTGACGTCGACCAATCGGCGGTAGCCCGCTGTCGTGGCTATCCGGCAACGAACCCGCTCCGCCCGGCTCCTCGTGGTCACCCTCGTGGCGGCATCGCTCGCGATCATCACCGTCGACTATCGGGGCGGGGACCAAGGACCGCTCGACGCGGCCGGGCGAATGGTCAGCAGCGCCATCGCCCCCTTGCAACAAGCGGTCTCGAACGTCGTCCAGCCCGTCAGCAACTTCTTCAGCAGCCTCGCGGAGCTCCCGTCCCTCTCCCGTCGCAACGGTGATCTCCAAACGCAGGTGGACGACCTGCGGACCGTCCAGCAGCTGAACCAGGAGCTCACCCGTCGGATCGAGACCGTCGAGCAACTCCTGGGCCTGCAAACGATCACCTCCCACACGATCGCGGCGCGGGTGATCGGCAGCGGGGTCTCGAACTTCGAATGGGACATCACGATCGATCGCGGCTCGGACGACGGCATCCAGGTCGACATGCCGGTCGTGACGGGAGCCTCGGACGGACCCCGCCTCGTCGGTCGCGTCATCCGCGTCACCCCGATCTCCTCGGTCGTGCAGCTCGTCATCGATCGCGACTTCGCCGTCGCGGGGCGGCTGTCGACCTCGCAGGAAGCCGGACTCGTTCTCGGTCGCGGCGAAGAGGACCTTCGTATGGGCCACCTGAGGCCGGGGATCGAGGTCGGTGAGACCGAGCCCGAGTCGGTTTTCACCGTGGGGTACGAGGTGAACGGTCAGCCCGGGCTGTATCCCGCGGGGATCCTCATCGGTACGGTCTCCCGTGCGTTCAGCGAGCCCGACGCCGTCGAGTCGTTCGTCACGATCCGCCCCGCCGTCGACTTCTCGACTTTGCAGTACGTCCTGGTGATCGCGCGGGACACCACCGCGGACGGAGCGTCCCCGTGAGGAGGACCGTGGTGATCGTCGCCGTCACCGTGACCGCGCTGCTGCTGCAGACGACGGTGTTCCCGGAGCTCACACTGCTCGGTGTGAAGCCGGAATTGCTCTACCTCGTCACGGTCGTCTTCGCCGCGCTCCAGGGACCGGCGGAAGGCGCGGTCGTCGGTTTCGTCGGCGGTCTCGCCCAGGACTTCATGCTCAACATGCCGAAGGGGATCACGGCGCTCACGCTCACGATCCTCGGCTACACCGTTGGACTGGCTCGCCAGTACATCGCCTCGCCCTCGCCCCTGTTGCCCGCGGTCCTGGTCGCCCTCGGCACGGCCGGTGGCGTCGCGTTCCATCAGGCGGTGGCCTTCCTCCTCGGGGAGGAGGAGGGCCCGTTCAGCTATGTGGCGAAGGTCGTCTTGCTCACGGCGGTCTACGGTGCCGTCCTCACGCCGATCTTCTTCCCGGTGCTCCGCCGGGCCGCGACCGCGACCCACGCCGGAAGGGTGGTGCGCTTCTAGATGGAGCGATCGGGATCGAGGCTGAAGATCCTCGCCTTCGTCGTGGCGTTCATGTTCGTGGCGCTCTCGACGCGTCTGTGGTTCCTCCAGGTCCTCGCAGGGCCGCAGCACGATCGCGAGGCGCGCGACAACTCGCTCCGAACGGTCGCGACCGACGCACTGCGCGGCGACATCCTCGACCGAGATGGAAGGCGCCTCGTCCACAACCGGATCAGCCTCGAGGTCCGCATCAAGCGCGACGAGCTCGGGGACGAGGCGGAGGCGACGCTCGCACACCTCTCGGAGATCCTCGGCGTCCCGGCTCAAGAGCTCGGGGAGGAGCTCGACACGAAGCTCTACTACAGCTACCAGCCCGTTCCCGTGGCCGAGTTCGTCCAGGAGCAGGTCTACTTCAAGGTGCGCGAGGAGCCGGAGAAGTTCCAGGGAGTCGAAGTCGTGGAGCAGAGCGTCCGCAGCTATCCGCAGGGGCCGCTCGCGGCGCACCTGGTCGGATGGGTCGGTCAGATCAACGCCGAGGAGATCGACGATCCGCTCTTCGCCGGCTACGGCCCCTCGGACCTGGTCGGGAAGGCCGGCATCGAGGCCACCTACGAGCGATGGCTTCGAGGGAAGCCGGGCGAAGAGCGGTTCCTCGTCAACTCCGACGGAGAGGTCCTCCGCGAGTTCGACCCGAGGCCGGCGGAGCCCGGTCACGACCTTCGGCTCTCGCTCGACCTCGACGTCCAGCGGATCGTCGAGGACGAGCTCGCCGCCGGGCTCCAACGCGCGCGGACCGTCTTCGATGCGAGCACGGGCCGGAACCTGGCGGCGAACGCGGGCGCCGTGGTCGTCCTCGATCCCAACACGGGCGGGATCGTGTCGATGGCGTCGTGGCCCACTTTCCGCCCGTCCTGGTTCGTGAAGGGCCTGTCTCCGGAGCAGGATCACTACCTCCACGCGAGCAGGGCCGCCCCCTCGCTCAGCCGGGCCACGCAGATCACGTATGCACCGGGGTCGGCGTTCAAGCCCTTCGTCGCGCTGGCGGCCTTGAAGGAAGGCCGCGCCACCATGGGCGGGTTTTACGACTGTCCCGCCGAGTACGTCCACCCCGGGGACGAGTCGGGCACGATCTTCCACAACTGGGATGGCGTCGGAGCCGGATCCCTCTCGATCGCCGAGGGGCTCAAGGTCTCGTGCGACACGCAGTACTACAAGTGGGGAAGCGACTTCTACTTCCTGGATGCGCAGACGAACAGGCAGGAGCTCCAGCGGCGCGTGAAGCAATGGGGGTTCGGGCAGCCGACCGACGTCGATCTGCCGGCCGAGGCGCCCGGGACCGTGCCGGATCGGAAGTACGTGACGGAGCATCGCGCGCGCTACCCGGACGGGTGGATCCCGGGCATCGACATCCTGCTCGCGATCGGTTCGGGGGAGATGAAGGCGACGCCGTTACAGGTGGCGCAGGCGTACGCGGCGCTCGCGAGCGGCAAGCTCTGCCGGCCTCACCTGGTCTCCAGGATCGAGGACGGCGAGGGCCGCGTGGCCAGGAAGATCGGAGGCCATTGCCGCCGCATCCCCTACACGGAGGCGGAGCTCAACTACATCCGCGAAGCGCTGCGGAGCGTCACCACGGGCGGCACGGCGTCATCGGTCTTCTCTTCGTGTCCGCTCGACGTCGCCGGGAAGACCGGGACCGCCGAGCGACCGCCCTTCCAGGACACCTCGTGGTTCGCCGGGATCGTGCCGGCGGAGCGACCCGAATACGTGGTCGTGGCCACCGTGGAGCAGGGAGGCTTCGGGGCGGAGACCGCTGCGCCGATCGTTCGCAACATCATGTCCAGGATCTATCGCACTCCGTGTGAGGGGCCGGCGCTGGGCGAGGCCGAGGACTGATGGATCTCGTCGCGGGGCGGGTGTACGCCGACGAGCGGCGGCCGATCCGTCACATCGACGGCTTCCTCCTGCTCGTGACGGCCATCTTGTTGCTGCTTGGCTTCTTCCTGATCTACTCCGCGACCAACCAGACCCTCGATCAGGACCGATTGGATCCGTTCCTCCGCGTCAACAAGCAGATGGTCACGGCTGCGATCGGGGTCGTCCTCATCCTCGTGATGGCAACGTTCGACTACCGGTTCCTGAAGGTCTATGCCGGCTTCATCTACGCGGGAGTCGTGGTGACCCTGCTGTTGGTGCGGGTTCCCTTCCTCGGATCGTCGGCGGCCGGCGCCCAGCGCTGGTTCGAGGTGGGGGGATTCCAGATCACGCCGTCGGAGTTCGCGAAGCTCGGGTTGATCGTGATGCTGGCGGCGAGCCTGTCGGAGATGAGGCACTCGCTCCCCACCATCCAGGACGTG
>JBKKAE010000031.1:0-3396 GCA_046714835.1 Actinomycetota bacterium
CACGGCGCGAGAACGAGCGACGAGGGAACGGTTCACGGATGCCCGCGTGACGTGGCTCGAGGAGAACGGCGCGGAGCGATCGTTCCCGTGCGGCGTGGTGCCCGATCCGGATCCGGAGCCCGGAAAGCCTGCGATGCCGGTGCCGCGCTTGAACGTCCCGCGGCGCGGGATGACATGGGTGCAGGTGATCGCCGCCGTCTTGCCAACCGATCTCGCGTTCATCCGTGGACAGGAGACCGGAGAGATCGTCGAGGTCGGCCGGATCCCTCGCAGCGCGATCCGGGAGGTGGATGTGGTCGACGCGTCGGGCGTCCACATCCCGGAGACGATCCGCGAGACGTTCGAGCCTCCCCAACTGGCGCTGCTGGTCCTCACCTGGACGAACACAGGCGTGGACGACGAGGACCGGTTCGCGTTCCGGTCACCGTGGATGGCGTGGCAGGCAGCACGATGGTTGATGACGGCCCGGCAGTAGCTACGGCGGCGCACGACCTTCCGCGAGCACACTCCCATCGGCTCTGGAGAACACCGGTCCGTGACCGTTCATCTGCACTCGGAACCCCTCGTGCACCGCTCGGTGGTGGGGACGGCAGAGCAGGACGAGGTTCTCCAAGGCGGTGGAACCTCCGTCGGCCCAGTGCCTGAGGTGGTGCGCATCGCACCAGGACTGGGGCCTGCCACACCCCGGGAAGGAGCACCCGCCGTCTCGGAGCATCAGAGCCCTCCGCATCCCGGAGGGAACGACCGGCGTCTTCCGGCCGACGTCCAGAGGTTCGGAGCCACCCCGCGTGATCACCCGGGACACACCCGCGTCACAGGCAAAGCGCCGCGCGGTCTCGGGGGTGATCGGGCCCGTGTCTTGGAGCTCCGAGCGCTTCCCGAGCCTCCCCTCGAGGCTTTCCAGGTCCATCGTGACCACCACGTGGGGGCGCTCACCAGCCACCTTCGGGCGGTCGGAGCGATCGAGCCATGCCCGGCAGAGCTCCGCGAGGGCATCGGCCCGGCGCTGAGGGGCGCTCCTGCGGTCCTCGACGCCATCCCTCGCCCACGCGTCTTGCATCGCGCGGAGAGCCACCAGGACGGTCTGTCCGGACTCCGGGTCCAACGACCCGTCGATCCGGACCGTCCCCTCCATGGTGGGGGAGACATGTAGGTGGCGGCCCTCGTAGATGCGCCTGGCTCGCTCATCTGCTGCCGTGGCATCTGCGGCCTGACGCCAATAGCCGATAGCGGCTCGGAACTCTCGGGCCGGAAGGATCCCGGCCGCGTCCACGAGCATCGGCTCGGCCTCGGAGAATGCCTCAGGCGCCGCCTCGCGGGCGGAGATCAGCAAGCCGGCCGCCTCGGAGGAGAGCTCGCCCGACCCCAGTGCCTCCGAGGTCACCGGCATCGCCCGAAGCGCCCTCGAGAGCTTGACCTGCTGCCCGGCGCGACCGAAGCCGACCCGCACACGTGCGGCCAGCCACGACACCATCGAGAGGTGGCCGTCTACGGCCCAGGTCCCTCTGCGCTCCACCTCGACGAGACGCCTGGCGCGTTCCGCTTCCAGGACCCGCGACGCGCGTTCGAGCTCAACCAGATCCTCGCTCAGCTCCTCGTCGGAGGAGCTCCGAAGATCTCCCGACCGGAGCTCATCGAGGGCCGAACGCAACGTGCTCATGACGACGACGCTACCGACCTCGCGCTCGGCGCACAGTGAAATGCGTCACATCGAGCGAGAAACTTCGAAGACTTTTCAGGTCTGCAGCTCGCGAAGGAGTCCCTCAGGATCCTCGAGGCCCATTCCGAGTCGTTCGATCCTGATCGGGAACGGACCCGCGCGACCCTTCGCGGGCGGCAAGAGGTCGAGGAAGACGACGCCCTTGGACGACCCGTTCACGAGCCAGCTCTTGAACCGTCGGTCCGAGTGCACGCCGATCGCCCACCACACGTCACGGTGGAGGGCGGCTCTCCGGATCGAGCGCCGAGGGATCGTGGCTCGGAACGCCCATCCCATGCGAACGCGAAGGGTGTCGTCCGTGAGCTCGACCTTCGCGTGCCGAGCTCCGAGACGCAGGGGCACGAAGAACAAGCGCGAGAGCTTCGAGTACCGGATCGGGAAACTGCGAGGCGGCGCCATCTCCGCCCGACCGTATCAAGGCCGGGGATAGAAGAGAGGGACGGGCGCCCTCCGCGCCCGCCCCTCTCGGCGTTGCTGTGCTATCAGCTGCGCCCTACGGCGTGCAGTTCGCCGCCTTGGCATCGATCCCGTCGGTGTCGGAGATGTCGTCGTTCCCCGCACCGCAGTTCAGGGAGTCCCTGACGCCGTCCCTTGTGTGGAAGATGTCGCCACCGTCCGCACCCGACAGGCTGTCCTTGCCCGTGCCACCGGTCAGGATGTCGTTCCCAGCCTGCCCGCTGATCACGTCGGCTCCACCGTTGCCGCCGATGTTGTCGTTCCCGGCACCGCCGGTGAGCGTGTCGGCACCAGCATCGCCACGGATGAAGTCGGCTCCGCTGCCTCCGGTGACCTTCTCGATGTCACCCTGGATGTTGTCGTTCTCGACGCCCTGGCCATCGCCGACGGCGTCGGCCACGGTCAGGTTGAGGTTCGCCGTACGGGTCGAGTAGCTGACGGTGTCGACATTCGCACCGCCATCCAGGATGTCGTTGTCAGCCCCATCAGCCGGGCCGGGGCCTCCGTTGAGGGCGTCGTTACCGTCCCCTCCGTGGAGGTCGTCGTTCCCCAACGACCCGTTCAGCGTGTCACTTCCCGCCAGTCCGAACAGTGAGTCGTTGCCGAGGCCACCGGTCAAGGTGTTCCCGGACGAGTTGCCGGTGAGGTCGTCGGGGCCACTGCCACCGGTGAGCCTCTCCACCGTCGTGTCGACGATCTCGCCGTCCGTGTTTCCGCCGAGGCCATCGGCCACGATGACAACACCGAGCGTGTCGGAGGCGAAGGTCACCGTGTCGGCGCCGGCGTCGCCACTGTACGTGTCGGCGTCGCCGTCGATGTTTCCGACGAGGACGTCGTTGCCACCCCCACCATTGAGCGTGTCGGCACCGAGCCCACCATCGAGCCTGTTGACGCCGGCGCTGCCGGTGATCGTGTCATCGCCGTCGCCTCCGAGGACGTTCTCGAAGTCGGCCGCAACGTTGTCGTTCTCGCCGAGGGCCCCATCGTTCGCCGCCCCATCGAGCGAGATCGTGAGGTTCTCGGTGCGCGAGGCGTACGAGATCGTGTCGACGCCGTTGCCACCACTGAGGGTGTCCGTGCCCACGTCACCGTTCACGGTGTCGTTGCCGTTGCCACCATTGATGGTTTGACTGCCGGCACCGCCGGTCAGGTCGTCTGCGCCCAGCCCACCGATGATGATCTCGATGTCGAGGCCGACGATGTCGCCCTCGGGCTGGATC